>DASVHW010000452.1 GCA_036382395.1 Candidatus Binatia bacterium
TCGGGCGCACGTCCACGAGGGCGCTACCGCCAATCCGTATGCCGGCTACATGTTCAATGACTATCTCGGGCTGCAGGGCCAGATCCACACCACCTTCCAGGTCCCGGACAACGACCACCGCGGCTTCGCGCATGAGAACCGCACCACCACGCTGTTGGGGGGCACCATCGGGCCGCGGCTGTCCTTGCCGCTGGGCGAGTTCGTGGAGCTGTACGGCACCGGTCAGGGTGGTGTCTTCACCGGTCTGAGCGGACGCCTCAATCACACGGCACCGGGCTTCTCAGTCGGTGGCGGCATCGACTTCAATCTGACGCCCCAGGTCGCGCTGGGCCTCTTCGGTCGCTGGAACCGCGCCTACATGTCCCCGCGTCCGACATTCCTGGTCGGGCAGGTCGCCGATGAACAAGGTCCGGCAGACGCGCGCTGGGCGACGTTCGGAGTCGGCTTGAAATACGCCTTCAACGGGCCAGCGGTAGCGCCGGTACCAGCGCCCCCACCTGCGCCAGTCGCGCAGGCGCCCGCGCCGCCACCACGGCCGGCAAAGAAGAAAATCGTCCTGCGCAGCGTCCACTTCGATTTCGATAAGTCGGCCATCCGGCCCGATGCCGTCCCGGTCTTGAATGAGGCGGCTGAGACACTCAAAGCCGAAGGCGGCATCGCAGTGATTGTCGAAGGCCACACGGACAGCGTCGGGACCGACGCCTACAATCAGAAGTTGTCGCACCGCCGCGCCGGTGCGGTGCGGCAATATTTGGTGAAACACGGGATTCCAGCCAACCGCATTACTACCGAAGGGTTCGGCGAATCACGCCCGGTGGCGTCCAACGACACTGAAGACGGACGAGCCCAGAACAGACGTGTGGAATTGCGCGTCGAGTGACCGCACTGCTTCACACACACCCCGGCGGCATTCACCGAAATTCCCTCCGGTGCCGCCGGGGCAGCCCCCAACTGAAGGAGAATTGCCATGAGACTATTCAATCGGTTCGCTACCTTCTCGGTCGCCGTCCTGCTCGTTTCTCTCCTGGGATGCGCCGCGACGGCAAAGCATGAGGGAACCGGGGAGTATGTTGACGACTCTGTCATTACTACCAAAGTGAAGGCGGTGGTCTTTAACGAACCTTCGCTGAAATCGAGCGAGATCAACGTCGAAACCTTCAAAGGCACGGTGCAGTTAAGCGGTTTCGTCAGTTCTCAGGCCGACATCAACAAGGCGGTCGAAGTTGCACGCAGCGTCAAGGGTGTGAAATCCGTCAAGAATGATATGCGGGTGAAGGGGCAACAGTGAATCGACTCGTTGCCAGCGCGCAGCCGGCTCGGTGAGCACTGGTAGCGGACGCCGATGGCGCCGTGACTGCATGGCACCATCGGCGTCCCACTTGAAGGCGCGACGCGCGGGAGCGAGCTCGGGTCGCGCCGTTTCTCCTGCGCAGTTCGCTTGACTGGTACGGTTCTACTTATAGAAAGCTGCCAAACGAGCGCATGCAGATGGGAGGGCTGTCGCGAATTTTCGCCTTCATCATCGCGCGGCGGTGGTACGTCCTGGCCTGCTATGCGCTGCTGTTGCTCCCCAGCGCGTATTTCGCCGCGCAGGTCCGCCAAGACAATTCCCTCGATCGGCTCATCACCGCGAGCGACCCGGACTACATCGCCACCCGCGACTTCGAGAAAGTGTTCGGCGCGGGTGAGTTTGCGCTCCTCTTGGTGGAGGCCGATGATCCGCTATCTCCGGCAGTGATCGAGCGGATCGATGGCATCGAGCGCGCGCTGCGCACGGTCCCGCATGTCACCGCCAACTCCGCCCTCTCGGTGTTCCGGCGTGCCAAGGCCGGGTTCGAGCCCAGGGCCGCCCAGGTGGAAGCATTCCGGCAGTTCGCGACGGGCACCGACATCTTTCGCAAGCAGGGGTTGGTGGGCGACCACTCGCTGGCCATCGGGCTCATGCTCGACGTGCATGGCAGCGAGGAGCGCGAGCACACGCTCGCGGCCATCGACCGGGCGATCGACCAATCCACGCCGAGCCCCGCCTCGCTGCAGACCCTGCACAAGCTGGGTCAACCGTACGTCAACGTCTACCTCGACGACACCCTGCGCTCGGCCTGGCGGTATCTCGTGCTGTTCGGCGGGTTCGTCGTCGTCTTCAACCTCGTGCTGTACCGCTCGCTGCGCACGCTCGCGGCGTTCCTGATCACCCTCGGGGTCTGCTTGGCGGCGGCGGTGGGCTACATCGGGGCGACCGGCGGCACGCTGACGATCGTCTCACCCATGGTGCCGATGACGATTCTGGTGACGGCGACGGCGACCTTGGTGTACATCCATTCGCGCTTCGTGGAGCGGCCAGCCGGCTGGTCAGTCGACGCGCATCAAGTGTTCGCCTTGACCAACAAGTTCGTCGCGTGCACCGCATCGATCTTCGCGACGGCGGCGGGCTTCGCGGCGTTGATGGTGTCCAACATCCGGCCCATTCACGAGATGGGGCTCTGGGTCGCCGTCGGACTAGTCTTCACCTGGGTCATCGTGTTCACCCTCTTTCCGGCGTTGCAGAAGCTGCTGCAGACACCCACCGAGCAGGAGCGGGGTATGGCCGGTGCATGGCTCATTGGCTTCGCCACGTGGTTGCCGCGCTTCACCTACCGCTGGCGCTGGCTCCTCGTCGTCACGTCGCTGGTGCTGACCGCGCTCGGTGCGGTCGCCCTGTTCGGCGCACCCGGTCTCGTCGGGCGGGTGCCGGTGCTCACCGATCCGGTCGAGTATATGGATCATGCCTCGCCGCTGTACCAGGACATCAGGCGTCTGCAGCCGATCATCCCCGGCCTCTCGATCACGCAGGTGTGGCTCAAGGGCCCTCTCGGCAGTGTCTCCGAGCCGGCCGTGCTGACGGGCCTCCACAGTTTTCAGCAAGGGCTCGAGAGCGACCCGGATGTGGGTGCGGCCATCGACCTCACGACGATCTTGCGCATGTTCCGCTACATCGCGGGCGCGGGCGACCGCTGGCCCGACGACCCCGAGGTGGTCGGGCAGTTGGCCGGCGACCTCGAAGGCCTGATGGCGACCGAGCCGATGCTGCAAAGTTTCGTGCAGCCACACGCGCTGGCGCAGACACAAGTGACGGTGATCACGCGCACCGCAGAGTACGAGGGGTTCGAGCGGCTCGACGCCTCCATTCGCCGCCATTGGCAGGACGCGGTGACGGCCCATCCAGCGCTGCGCGAGTTCGAGCTGAAGACGGTCGGGTTGAACCCGCTCCACGCGAAGATGGCGCAGAACCTGGTGCCCACGCTGGTCGAGAGCTTTGCGCTGACGGTGGGCGTCATCTTCGCGGCGTTTCTGCTCGTCTTCCGCAACGGCACGGCGCGGCTGATGGCCATGATTCCGTCGATCTTCGCGATCCTTGTGATGTTCCTGGTCATGCGCCTGCTTGGCATGCGGCTCAACATCGCGACGATCCTGATCGCCTCGACGGTGCTCGGCACGTCCGAGAACGATCAGATCCATTTCTTCTATCACTTCCTCGAGAAGCGGCAGGACGGCACGGTCGAGGAGTCGCTGCGGCACACGTTGCGCATTGCCGGGCGGGCGATCGTCTTCGCGACGCTCATCAACGCCGGTGGCTTTCTCGCCTTTGGGCTCAGCGACCTGCCGCCGATACGGCAGTTCGGGATCCTCGCGGCGCTCGCCTTTGTGCTCTCGATGCTGGCGGATTTCACGGCACTCCCAGCCGCGCTGTGGATCCTGTTCCGCGCCCGGCCGGACGCGGACCGCCAGGCTCCGTAGAGGGCCGTCGCGAAGCCCGCGCCATTGCACGCTGGGGCACGACCGGTCACGGCGGAGCGATCGTTGTCGGCGCGCACGGTGGCAACCCGGCTTCGTCAATGAGCTGCTGGAGGAGTGTCTGGTCATCAAGGCGGAGGGCCGCCTTGTCGGCAAGACAGCGGCAGAGGTGGGGGCCGGCGGGAGTTGGGTCACCCAGGGCAATGTAGGCCTCCGCTAGACGCAGGTGATTCTCGAGCCCCTCCGGGTGTGTCTGCACCAAGCCCTCGAGCAGTTGGAGGCCGACCTCGGAGTCGCCATGCTGGAGCAACACGGCGGGGGCCATGACATACAAGGTGCCGAGCAGCCGCGTTGCCGCCCCGCCGCGAAACTCTGGATCGAGATCCCGGCTCCGCCGGACGCCGCGCTCGATCTCCGGGACAAGATGCGCGGCCAGGAGACCCTTCTGTTGCACCAGTCGGCCCGTTACCGCGGCCCGCGCGAACAGAGATGGGGCGGTATCCTCCTCGTGCACCCGCACGACGTCGTAGGCGTATTGACGATCGGCGGGTGTATCCTGGCCAGCGGCGATCAAGGCTTCGAGCCCGTCCGATAGTGCGAGCGCGTCTTGCCGATCGCCCGCCGCGCTGAGCTCGGGATGGACGGCGCCCTTCCGCGTGGCACACGCCGAGCTGAGGCAAAGGCACGCGACAGCCAGCAGCGCCGGCCAGCCATCGATGAAACGACCCGTACGCATATCAGGGGACCGCTATTTCCCGTATGCGGCGACGACCGCTGCGTAGTCAGTGGCGCTGGCGGCTTTGAGCGACACAATGCCCACCTCAGCGCAGGCGCTCTGTCCCTCCTTGTCGCACAGGTTGGCAAGATGCTCCTGGAAGCGCTGTCGCTCGGCTGCCAGCGCCGTCGGGAACGCAGTCACGACCATCGGCGGCAACTCCGCGCTCTGCCACACGGTGCGCAGCCCGGCGGCCCCTTCGAGATGCGGCAGCTCCGCGAGCTGCGCGTCGTCGACCAGCGCGCAGGCTGCCTCGCCGTTGATCACCTTCTTGATCGTCTGCAACGGACGCTGGGTCTGGACGACGGTGAAGTCGGCCAACGTGAATCTCCCCCCCGCCACGACGCGCTCGATGAAGCGCGTGTCATCCATGTGGTCGCTCACCACGGTCTTCCCTTTACAGCCGGCGAGATCCGCCGCGCCCTTGCTGATCAGATAGTACTGCCGGCCCCCGGCCAGCGACACCGCCACTTGTCCGATCACCTCGAGCTTGTACTTCGCCCGCAGGGCCAGAAAGGCCGGCAGCGAGAAGATGCCGTAGTGCGGCTGGTGCGCCTGGATGAATGCCTCGGCGGCACTGCGGTTGTTGTAGTACTGTCCCTTGGCATCGGCCCAACCATTCTGTTCAGCCGCAATGGCGACGAAGCGGTCGAGGTAGGGCTGCACCATGGTTGGGCTGCCGACCCCATGCTCTTTGACCACGAGGATCCACACCCCCGCCGTGTCAGCCTGCGCTGAGACGGTCGGCGACTCCAGCAGCAAAAGGAAAGCGGCTGCCACGAGCACAAACGGGCCGACAGCTGTGCGCACCATGGACCTCCCGTCGTACGGGCGTACATCGCCTGACCTACGAAATCGCTGTTTGCTCACTGCCACCCGAGACACCTCGTCACTTGCACTTACTAGCAAAATTTCCGCTCTAGGGAATAGCCCTTCCGCCCGCGGGGCGAGAGCGATTTCTGCTGGTCAGGGGTCTGGGAGCGGTACGATCATATCGCGACCCTTCCTTGCGTTCCTTCTCCAAGCGCCTTCTCGATCGCCCGGTCGCCACCGCCCCGCTTGTCCCGCAACAAGGATCAACGCTGTACTCGTGCAGCCCGCCGGCGGCAAGAGCGACACGCGTAGAACCACGCGCGTAATACTCCGAGCTTACGGCGTCGCCGCGCCTTTTGTATAAGGATGGATATGGCGGTCACAACGAACCTTGCCCGGGTGGTGCACGGCGACGCCCGCCGAGCCAACTCACAGACTGTAAAAGGGGGAGTAAGATGAAGACAACAAAAGCCATTTTGATGATCTTAATGGCTCTGTCGCTCGGAGCCTTCGGTGCAATCGCTACAGCCGCAGAGCACAAAGGCCATTCAACCATGTCAATGGAGATGGCCCATGAGCCACACCATGTCCTGGCGATGGCCTACCACCGCAACCTGACTACCTTCGCCAAGGCCCTGCACGAGCAAACTGTGGGAGCCAGCTCCGTCGACCTCGAATTCGCCCGCGCTGCGGTGGCGGAGATGCGGCGCAGTTTCGACCAGATGAAACAGCATCATCAGGCATGCATGCAGACGATGAGCGTGGAGATGCAGGCCAAGATGAAGGGCAAGATGCAGCAGATGGAACCGCATCAGAACCAACTGAACGACCAGCTTACGGCGCTGGAGCAGGAAGTCCAGTCGGCCACGCCCGACCCGAAGAAAGTCTCCACCTTAGCGTCCAACGTCCTCACACACCTCGATGCGATGTCCAAAATGCACCAGGGCAGTCGGGGCAAGAAGATGAAAATGAAGATGTAGATCGACACCTCTGCCGGGGCTGCCGGTGGCGTGTCAATAGAAACGAGATACTCGTGTCAATCGAGAAATCGCACCAACCCGAGGCGCTTTCACGTGGAAGCATCCCTTCTCGACCACAGAGCACCCTTCGCTCTGCGGTGAGTTGTCGTCAGATCCAGCGGCTCGGAGCGCGTAAAAGCGGCCGAAGGTGCGGGGCCGCACCTCCATCGGTGCAAACGATTTTCAGCGGCGAGAAAGCCGGGAGACCGAATGGTGCCGGGGCACGTTGCGCATGAGGAAGCCTAATTCGGGCACAGCCGTTGCTTGCAAGATCGGCAGGAGTTGTTCGCAAGACCTGCAGGATAAGGAGGCTCGACCATGGCCAGTGGCAAGTCGGATAAACTGAAGGGACGCGTGAAGGAAGCTGCGGGGGCACTGAGCGGCAATGCGAAGCTGAAGCGGAAGGGTCTGGCCGACCAGGCTGTCGGGAACATCAAGCAGATGGTGGAGGACGTTATTGAGATGGTGGGAAACTTTTGTGATTGGGTCAAAGGTTTGTTCGCATGAGGGTGAGGCTCGGCTGAGTTGAAAACTGGAACAGCGGCCCACCGAAGCGGCGGTGGGATGCGGTGCATCGAGGCCGCAGTCGTGGCGCGGTCGACGCTGGGCGTCTGCTCGGCGCAGGACGATCCGCGCGTCACGGACTAACCTGGCAGAGTGGAGCGCGATCGAGCGAGGTGAATCATGGCACTTGCAGAAGCACACCCAACCCAGGGGGACATTGCTGGCTGGCACAGCCCCGCCGGCGAACCGTCCGTATCGTCATCGCTCGAGCATTTGGTGGCCGGTAGTCAAGGCGTGATCACCAAGCGGATCGATTTGGCGCTGCTCGAGGGGCAAGATCTGCTCTCACACACTCTCCAACGCGCTGCATTGGTCGCCTTTGGCATGGTCTTGGCGGCTGGAGCGTGGTTCGCGGTGGCGGCATGCCTGGTCCTGTTGGTTACCCCAAACGCCAACCCGGTCCTTCGTTTGGCCGTCTTCGGGTTGCTCAACGCAGGAGGTGCGTTTGGGCTCGTCGCGCTTGCCATGCGCGGTCGGCCACAGACACCGGCACGCGCGAACGGCAATGTGTCCAGCACAACCGAGGGACCGTAACGGCAAGATCGCATTGCATTCGCCCGAAGGAAAGCACTGGCCGTGGACAAGACCGACTTCGCCGAACAGCGTGAGGACCTCCTGCAAGGGATCGAGCGGGACCAGGAAGAGGTGCGCGTCGCCGTGCACGAGCTCACGGGTGCGGCCGGGTCCACACTCGACGTGAGCGAGCACATCAAGAAGTTCCCGCTGACGTGGGCGATTGGCGCATTTCTCGTCGGCGTGTGGCTGGGTAGTCTCGGCGCTCCGGCCCACGTGGCCGGACAAAGGAGAGCATGATGATCACAGATCAGATCGTGGAGGAGCCGCCGTTGCCGCGGCGCGCGGAGCAGGGGCAACCAAACATCGCTGCAGTCCGCTCCAGGGTGACGGACCTTGAGGAAGACGCCCGCACCTTGATCAGACAGCGGCCGGTCGTGGCGGTGCTGGCGGCTGTCGGCGTCGGCTATCTGGTCGCCCGCCTCGTCTCTCGCGCAATGAGGTAAGCGCCATGAGTGATGCGAAGCATTCGAACGGACCAAACGGCGCGCCGAGCGGAACAGAACGCCAGGGGCAGGGCTCACTCGGTGACCACGGTCGACAAATCCACCACGACGTGCACGCGCTTGCCGCTGCCGTGCAGGACGCGGCCGATGACTTGGAACGCTACGTCACAGAGCAGGTGCACCGGCGACCGTACAGCACCTTGGGAGTGGCGGCCGGGGTGGGTTTCGTTCTGGGCGGGGGTCTCCGTTCACGGTTGACCGCCGTGTTGCTCGGCGCCGCGACGAGATTGGCTATGGCTCTGGCCGCACGCGAGCTTGCTGCCCGGTTGTTGCCGGGCGCTTCCGCGTCCGTTCAGAACAAAAGCTCCTGAGAACGTGTGGGAGCAGGAAAGGAGCGATCATGAAGATTGAGGACATTTTGCGGGCACTGCCGTCGAAAGAAGACATCGCCAGCGCGGTCGGTCTCGAGGCGCGGAGCTCCCCGACCGGGGACATGCTCACGGCCTTCGCCATCTTCGGCACCGGCATGATCCTGGGCGCCGGGTTGGCGCTGTTGTTCGCGCCTAAAGCCGGTCAGGAGATCCGCCACGACATTGCCGAGAAGGTCGGCGAGATTGGCGAACATCTGCGCGCGCAGGCACCACAGCCCGCCGCGCCAGCCAAGCCACCCAGCGCCTGAACCGGCACAAAGGAGACCACTATGTCACTGCTAGTTCTGATTGTCTTGCTGCTCCTCGTCTTCGGTGGCTTGCCCAACTGGGGCTACCATAACTACGGGTACGGACCATCCGGGATCGGCGGCATTATCCTCATCATCGTGATCATCCTGTTGCTGACCGGGCGGCTGAACTTTTAGCGCCTCAGCCCTCTCCTTAGTCACAGCTCCGGCCGGCTGCGCTATGACACCAAGCCACCCGTAGAACCACGCGCGTAGTAGTCCGAGCTTACGACGTCGCTGCGTCCTCCTGTATAAGAAGAATGGTTGTGGCGGCTGCAGCGAGTCTTGTCTCGGTGGTTTCAGCAAGCCGTGCCTATCGGAACCGCCTAGTCGGATGGATGGAAAAGGAGAAACAAATGGTTGAAAGAATGGCTGCGCTCCTCGCCGTGAGCGCCCTCTTCATTGCCGGGTGTGACCTTCGTCCTCGGCCATTTTCATCGGCCTTTGGCAAGGACGGCTGCAGGTACAAGGACTCCACATATTCACACGGCTCAACGGCCTGCCAGTCGGGAACCCAGTATCGGTGTGACGACGGACAGTGGAAGGGGTGGGGAACCGCCTGCGCTGAGAATCCACCGGTGGCCGGCAAGGGCTGTGACCTCAATGGAAACTCGTATTCCGACGGTTCAGCCAGCTGCCAATCGGGCACCCAGTACCGGTGTGATGACGGCGCGTGGAGGAGCCTCGCAGTCGCGTGCACCGGTGGCAGCGACGGCGCGGCGCGCATGGCGCCAGAGGGGCGCACTTGTATGTACAACGGCGCAACCGTCGCCACGCAGTCCACGATCTGCAAGTCTGGCATCACCTTCCTTTGCGAGGACGGTGAGTGGCGCAACCTCGGTAGCGCCTGTCAGTAGGATGAGTGATACGAGAAACCGGCCGAGCGCTTGTGATTGGGAACATGTTGCGCGGGAGTCAAATTCTTGGGAGGGCACCGCATAGCGACCCAACGGGGAGCGGTCGCGCTGAAAGGACGCTGGGCGCAGCCCTCCTGGTACTTGCGGCGTTGGCGATCACCACGAGTTCCGCTCAGGCAGGCGTTCTCGCCGAGGAACGGGCGCCAGCATGGCTGGCGAGACTGGGCGGAGTCGTGGCCGCCGCGTTGGCGGAGCCGCAGAGTCACCGTGCCGACACCACTCCGGTAAGCTGTCCGTATCACTTCGGTGGCGACATGCCGGCAGCCACATTCTGTGTCTACCGGGGTGTTGCGTTCGGTGGCGGCGGCGAGGTGTGCGCGACCGACGTAGTGGTTATCTGGAGCAGTTTCGCCTCGCAAGCGGCGGTGAGTGTTGAGCGCGCGGAGAAGGCATCAGCTTCGAATAGAGAGGTCTATCTGGGATTCGTCGCTGACCCGGAACTGATCGTACGGGCGATCGTAGACCCTCGACAGGGCGACCGTGCCGAAATGGTAGGGTATACGCTTGGACGTGAGGAGGCTCCGCAGCTTCTCGCGGGACAGATGACACTGCGAGCGGTGCGCCTGGGGTCGGCGGATGTGCTCAGCATGGACTGGCGCGAACCGCGACGTTTCCACTCTGAAAGCTGCGCCTTTGCCTCGTACTGGGGAACGTTCCTTGGGATGATTCGACCTCCGAGCGAGACGACGACCTCCGTCGATCCCTTCATTGTGCTCCGCCCGTGACCCCGCGCGTAGAACCACGCGCGTAGTATTCCGAGCTTACGGCGATGCGATGCCTTCCTGTACAAGCAAGTATGGCGATGGACCCGGATCGGCATCTGACGGGAGTTCCAATTGACCTGCTCCAGCCGCACATGATTTTGCCGGCGCAGCACTTCAAACCTCCCAAAAGGCTCGCCCCAAAGCACCGGCTCATGACGGCTGTCCTCGACGGCGCCGTCCGGTGCGTTGAGAAGTATCGCTTCCCCACAGACGCTCGAGGCCGTCGGCTCTTCCACGCAGAACTCCGAGTGCACGAAAAAAGACGGCGGGCGCCTGTCGGCTAGCCGAGACAATGGAGTATCGATGAACGCAATTAGTATGCTCAAAAGTAACCACCGGAAAGTAGAAAAGCTCTTTCGTGAATTCGAGACAGCGGGTGATCGTGCCTTTCGCGAGCGCCAGGAGATTGCGCGTAAGGTGTGCACCGAGATCGAGATCCATAGCCAACTGGAGGAACAGCTCTTCTATCCCGCGGTCCAAATGACGGGCGACGCGAAGGGACAGGATCTCGTGCGTGCGGCGGTCAAGGAACACCACGTCGTGCAGACCATCATCGATAAGCTGAACGTCATGTCATCGGAGGCCGAGAACTACGGTGCGACCTTCAAGATGCTGGCTGAACACGTCGAACACCATATTCGGGAAGAAGAACGCGATATGCTACCGGGCGCCCGGGATCAGCTTGGCGAGGAAAGACTCGAGTACCTGGGTGGTCAGATGGCCAGGCGCAGGCGAGAACTCACTCCCGCACATCCCTATCTGCTGCGCGACACCCTGCGTCAGGCCAAGAGCTTCGTCACCATGGCATACGACGCACTGACGGGCGCCGAGTCCGCCAAGCCGCCCGCGCGGCGCAGTGCCAAGTCGGCGCCCAAACGCCGCATCCCGAGCCCGAAACAGGTAGTTCACGCGAAGACGAAGCGGCGCTCACAGAGCGGTCAGACCCCCCATGCACCGAAACCGGCCCGATTCGGAAACGGTCCGGCAACAGGCCGCAGTGCGCAGACCGTCCGTCGAGCCGTCGCCAAAGCGAAGGTCGTGGTCAAGAAGGGCGCAGCGAAGGCGAGCCCAAGGGGCGCAAACGTAGGTACGATCGTGGTCTGATCGGTGCTTGCCAAGACTGCTTGGCAACCGGTCGCGGTCCGACATCGCCATCCCACCACGCGAAGACGGGATGGCGAGATCGCAGCGATGGCCGTCGGATTGCATATCCGCTGCGCTCTCCCCCGGGGGCGCGTCCGCGCGAACCTCAAAGAATCGGTACAATCGTGGTGCAGAATGCGGCCGGGCACGGCCGATCTGGACTGACGTCCTGAGCACGATCGCTCCGTGGTTCGATGCCTACTACGAGTCAGGTTGTTCGGGTGTTGCGCCGTTCGGTGGTTAGCTTGCCGCCACAGATTCCTGGGTCGTGGCCGGGACTGAGACCTACCAACACAGCCAGGGCAGCACACATTGAAACAGTGAGGACATGACCATGAAGACTGATTCGGGGCGGAGCGTTTCCGTGTGGATGGCGACGGCGGAAGTGCCGGCGCAATTGCCGCTCACGATAAATGCGCGCGCGGACGTGTGCATCATCGGGGCGGGAATCGCCGGTATGACGACTGCCTACGTGCTGACGCGCGAAGGCAAGTCGGTGATCGTTTTAGACGATGGCCCCATCGCGGGAGGCGAGACGTGTCGCACGACGGTCACGCCATCAACGGCCCGGCTAGTTCGGGACTGTCGAAGGTGTGAACAGCACGACGGGTCGAGAGTGACAGCGGCAGTGCAAGGGGTCGTGGGCGTCCAGAGACTCAGCATGGACATCCGGGCGCCCGCACAGGAACTACAGTCGACCCGTCAAAAGCAGGACGACAACGATCAGTAGGATGATGCCACCGGCGCTGGATCCGTAGTACATAAAGTGTCCTCCTTGATAACGAGGATAGCCGATCCCTACCGGCAGCGTCAGAGCGTAAGATTATGCGCGCAGAACTACGCGCGTAGAACGACGCGCGTAGTAGTCCGAGCTTACGGCAGGTGCCCTGACCTTGTACAAATGCAGCAGCCCTGGCGAATGTCGCTCGGGCGGTTTCGACGAGCGGCTCGTAGATTCCGCGCCTCAATCCGGAAGACGAACGCTGCGAAGCCAAAATGACCGTGCTCGAAGAGCTCATGGAGCATCACGTCGAGGAAGAAGAACAAGAGATGTTCAAGGCCGCCGAGAAGCTTGGCGACGACCGACAGCGTGCGCTCGGGGCGTAGATGGAGGCGGGCAACGGACCGCAACGCGGCGGCGACAAAGGTGCAAGTCCGCCGCCCCAACAGAGTGCGCCCTCGCACTCAGGGAGGCAGATATGAAGAAACTAGCCGCAGTAATGCTGTTTGCCGGGGGGCTGGCCGTATCGGTCGCTTCCGCTCGCGCCCAGGGCGACCCGGCGGACAACTCGGGCAAGAACGTTCGCGATCGTCAGGATGCGGCGGTGACCTCCGGGGATCAGTCGAACACCCAAGCCGATCTCAACATCACGCAGGAGATTCGCAAGGCGGTCATGGCCGACAAGGACCTCTCCACGAACGCTCACAACGTCAAGATCATCACGGCAAACGGAGTGGTGACCCTGCGCGGCCCAGTCAAGAGCGCTGAGGAGAAGGCAAACATCGGCGCGAAGGCACAGCACGCCGCGGGTGTCACGCGCGTCGATAACCAGATCGAGATCGCGAGCGACTAAGCTTGCCAAAGATCCTGTCTGCTTTGCAAGACGGGAGGAAGGAATCATCATGTCGAAGAAATCAGTATTGTGCATTGCGTCGAGCGAGCCCCAGGTTGAGCGGATCGCGAACCAACTCAAAGCGGCAGGATTCTCCGGAAACGACATTTCGGTGCTGTTTGCGGACAAGACGGGCACTCGGGACTTCGCCCACGAGCAGCACACGAAGGCACCCGAAGGCGCTGCGGCTGGAGCGGGAACGGGCGGCGTGCTGGGCGGCGGGTTGGGCTGGCTGGTTGGAATCGGTGCGCTCGCGATTCCCGGCGTCGGTCCATTCATCGCTGCAGGTCCGATCATGGCGGCGCTGGCCGGTGCAGCCGTCGGTGCGGCGGCCGGTGGTATCACCGGTGCGCTCGTTGGTCTGGGGATCCCCGAGTACGAAGCCAAGCAGTACGAGGGCAAGATTCGCAAGGGCAACATGCTCATTTCCGCCCATACCGACGACGGCAAGGAAGTGGCTAAAGCCAAGGAGATATTCAAGCGCGAGGGTGCCACGGACATCTCCTACACCGGAGAGGCGTCCGCCAAAGGAGCCTAAGCACATCTGGCAGTTGAAGCACGCAGCCGCTCACCAAACGCAGAGCGGAGAAAGGAGGAGCAGCCATGGAGCCACAGCCACCAAAGCCACAGCCACCAAAGCCACAGCCACCGAAGCCGCAGCCACCGAAGCCGGAAAAGTGACCGGGGGACCGAGCGGCGCGTCTGTGGCGCCGCTCGGTCTGTTTCGTCAAGGAAGACATCGAGATCACCCGCCGGTCGGCGAGTTCTGAACCGCCACGACGCGCTTCGGTCTGCGCTGAGACTGCGATGGCGCGCCTCTGATGAAGCGCCTGTCGGCCGGGTGAGCTGGCCACCCGTAAGAATCAGATCCAGAAAGAAGGCGCGAAGGAGGGACATCACATGGAACAACCAATACTTTCATCATCAGCCACCCGCTCTCAAACCGGCCTTGCCGAGACTTCAGGCAGGAATGAGGCACACTCGTCCGGTGTGTCTTGGGCTGCAGTGATTGGAGGCGCATTTGTGGCCGCCGCGCTGTCGCTTATTCTGCTTGCGTTGGGCGCGGGGCTTGGTTTGTCCTCGGTTTCGCCATGGTCGAACGTCGGCGCATCGGCGTCGACGATCAGTACGGCAGCCATCGTGTGGGTGATTCTTATGCAAGTCATGAGCTCGTCTATAGCTGGCTATCTGGCAGGCCGTCTGCGCACGAAATGGGCCAATATTCACACGGACGAAGTGTATTTCCGTGATACCGCGCACGGGTTTCTGGCGTGGGCGGTGGCCCTCGTAGTCACGGCAGCTTTCTTGACGTCCGCCGCCACCTACATGGTGGGTGGAGCGGCATCATCTGCTGCAGGCGGGGCCGGGATCGCAACGGCACAGGCGGACGGCCGGGATCTCGATTCCAACGGGTATTTTGTAGACACCTTGTTCCGTTCGGACAGTGTGAAGCCAGACTCGAACCGTGCCTCGGTGCACGGCGAGGTCGTCCGCATCTTTGCGAAATCTCTACGCCAGGCGAATCTTTGGGCGGCAGACAAGAGCTATCTAGCCCAGCTAGTAGCTGCAAGAACGGGACTTAGCCAAACCGATGCTGAGAAACGGGTGTCTGATGTTTTTGTGGGGGCTCAACAAGCTGCGGATACTGCCCGCAAAGCGATAGCGCATGCATTGTTGTGGGTATTCGTTGCTCTGTTGATTGGCGCGTTTTGCGCGAGTTTCGCCGCGACCATTGGGGGTAGGCAAAGAGATCACGTCGTAATTATTTAGCGGCTAATGCAGCTTCGGACGTTTCAGATTCTCCGGCGCGGGCGGCGGAAATGGGCTGAGCCTTTCCTCTGTCCCGGGCGTGTTGATCGATCCGGCTGTTTGCCAAAGCCGCGCTCGGCCCCGGTGTTTGACCATTTCTGATTCTAAAAAAGGAGGCTTGCCATGCGGTCTATTTTACTTCTGCTCCTCGGCGTCCCCATCCCTATCATCATTTTGATCGCGCTTGTGACTCATTGTTAGCGGCAACGTAGAAGCGCGTGAATCTGGCGATGCATGCGGTAACATGGCCCTCGCTGGACCTCTTCGAATGGGTCGGGCACGCGCCAAACTGGTTCATCGTGCGCGCCTCTCGGCTCCCGCCCTGAGCGCCGCTTCCCCTCGAGCACCGAGGCCCGTGCCGCCTCTTATCGCGGGCGGGTCCGTCACCGTGAGGGACGCTACTTCATCGCGCCCGAGGGGAGAGCTGACCCGAGACGTTCGAGAGCGCCGCGAGCGCGACGTCGATGCTCTGTGCCACCCGGGCTCCCTTGTCGTTGGCACCCTGGACGACCGCGGTGTTCGCGACGAGCAACTGACCCGCGGGAGTGAGGTCGTTGCCGAGGACCTTCTGGACGTCGCCGAGGTTGTTCAGGAACGGGTCGAACGTCTCGTTCGCGACCGTCAGCGACTCGACCACTCTATCCAGGTTCGCCTTCACGTCCGAGCGACGGGCCTCGCCGACCTGCCGGAGCTCCGGGTCGCGCACCTGGCCCGCCTCCTTCTCCCACGCCACGAGGTAGCCGTTTCTCTTCGTCTTCATGCTCTTAAATCGCTTCTTCGTCTGCACGGCGTCGGCTCGCAGCCTGTCGACGTCCTTGCTGTACTTGCTGAAGGACGGCCGGAGCCGCTCCGGGCTGGCGTTCATCAGGTCGCCCAGGGATGTCAACGTCTGGTCGATCTGCGTGCGCACCTTGGTGAGGCCCGCGT
>DASVHW010000453.1 GCA_036382395.1 Candidatus Binatia bacterium
GCAGCAACGCCAGCCCTGTACCGGCCAATGCGAGCGCCAACATGACCAAGCCGCCTTCGTCCATCGCCGGGGCAGCCGTCAACGCCACCGTTCCCCCGGCGTGCGCCGCGAGTGGGAGAGTCAAAAGCAAAGCCGTTGTGATACCTACCTTCATGAGGCCTCCGATGTATCCATCCGAAGCATTACACAGGCGTCTTTGCGGAAGACTACTTCCGGCGTAGGAATGCGATCCCAGTAGCGGCCAAGCCCAGACCGAGCATGATCAAACCGGCTTCGTCCATTGCCGGAGCGGCTGCCGGAGCGGGGGCCCCCACGGTTACTCCAGCCCAAGTGATGCTTGCAGGCAGAAGAACGATAAGTGCGGCAGTAATCAGCCTCTTCATTTCACACCTCCACCGAAGGATAAGCCCTTTATAAGTTTTGAGATTGCGCGTCAACTGTCACGGTAAATCCTGAGTCCTGCCCCAGGCGCTTTCACTCGCGGGGGGTGAGTTCGAGCGGCGCGGCGGGCCGGATGGGTGGAGACGCGCTCGATGACGTCGCGCAGATACACGAACGGATTGATCTGCAGATGCTTGCACGTCTGCACGAGTGAACAGCGGATGGCTGTGCGATGCGTAGCGGCTTCACTGCCAGCGAACAGCCAATTCCGACCCAGGACGATGGGCCGCAGTGCGTTAACTTAAGGGCAGCAGGGCGCCGAACGGGTTGGCAGTCCGGCGCCCCAAAGGGGCAATGATTCGAAAGCCCAGGGCGACGCCCTGAGCAATGTACTTTGAGGAACTCTTCTTGACCTCCTCGACGACGTCGGCAACAGTCCAGGTGCGCCCGAGCGACAACAGCGTATGGACATGATCCGCGGTGTCGCCCGTTTCAAGCATCCTCAGGGCCTCGTCTTCAACGGTTCCAGCAAGCTGTTTGTCGCAGACACAGAAAATGAAACTATCCGCCAGATCGATCTGGGGGCCGGAACAACTTCAACTCTGGCTGGAGCTGCTGGAATGCCGGGAACTGCTAATGGTGGTGGATCCAACGCGCGCTTCTGGGAACCTATGGGGCTCACCTGGGATGGCGCGAATCTCTATGTGGCTGACTCCGTCAACGATACGCTTCGAGAGATTGACGTGGCTTCAACGAGTGTTACCACCGTTGCTGGAACAGCGGGTGCGGCGGGTAGTTCTGACGGAGTTGATGGGGCTTCGAGCTTCAGATCCCCTGTGGCGGTCACTCCGACCCGTTGAATAGTACCGTTTACGTTGCCGATAGAGATAACTCAACTATCCGCGCTTTTGCGCCGGGTGCGATCGTTACGACCCTGGCCGGCACGGCTTCTACGGATGGGAGCCAAGACGATCTTGGAATGTCAGCTCGGTTTAACGGTCCAACAGGGCTTGTTTACGATCCCGGAGCCGGTGTCACCTACGTAGCCGACATGGTGAATGCAACTATTCGCAGTATTGACCCAACAGGAAATGTATCAACGGTCGCCGGGACTCCGGGCGTCACCGGAAGTAACGATGGCACCGGCACCGTCGCCACCTTCAACGGCCCGCTCGGCCTCGCGCTCGACAACTCGAACGACCTGTTCGTCGCCGACAGCCTCAACGACACGATCCGCGTGATGTCACCCATTACCACCTCGGTCGCGACGTTCGCCGGTAGTGCGGGAAGTGTAGGTTCCACCGACGGCTACCGGACCAGCGCGCGCTTCAACCAGCCTTCAGGGCTGGCGTTCGACGGCGTGGCGGGGATCTACGTCACGGACACGAACAACGACACCATCCGCAAGATCGACCTCAACACCTGGACCGTCTCGACGGTCGCCGGCTCGGCGGGAAACGTCGGCTCCACGGACGGCAGCGGTAGCAACGCCCTCTTCAACCACCCCGTCGGCATCGCCTACGACGGCACGGCCTTCTTCTACATCACCGACACCGGCAATGGCACAATCCGCAAGATGGACGCGGCCGGCAACGTGACGACCGTAGCTGGCACGGCGGGGGTTGTCGGTGCCAAGAACGCCGTCGGGAGTGCTGCGAGCTTCAACCAGCCCTTGGGATTGGCCTACGACGGCAGCGGCCACCTCTTCGTCGCCGACGCGGGTAATTCGCTCGTCCGTAAGATCGTGATCGCGAGCAAGAAAGTCTCGACCGTGCTCGGCGTGGCCGGCCAGGCGGGCGTCATCGCCCACACGCCCGGCGCGCCGAAGTCAGTGGGTGCGGGCAAGGCCGGTCTCAACGATCCGGTGGGCCTCGCCTTCAGCCCAATCGTCGGCCTCTTCATCGCGGACGAAGCGGAGAACGTCATCCTCGTGGAGCACTGACGGGCGCGGAGGACTGCGCGAGAAAGGCGGCAGCCAGAGACGGCTGCCGCCACCACTCTTTTTGCCCAGCGCAGGGAAATGTGTGGGCTGGAAGCCGGTGCTACGGCGACAGACAAATCGGGAGGAAACCTTTGGAGAGGAAGGCGCTAGCGGAGGACGTGAATGCGCGCGATGAGGTGGTGGGGTGTACAGATCTGGAGGCCTGTGCGCGCCGCGACTGCGCCGTTGAAGTGGCGCGTATTGGTGGTGACCAGCCAAGTCGGTCGGGCCTTCAAGGCGGCAACGAGAATAGGGACGTCCGCAGCGTGCCGGATCAAGTGGCGGTGGCGTTCAACTTCCGCGTCACTCGTGGCGCCGATCCATTCGGGGTTCAGCAACCGCAGCAGTTTGTCGTACGTCGCGATGGCTTCGTCGGCGAGAACCGGCTCGACAGACAGGAGATCGGTCAGGTTCTCTTCAACCTCCCTCCGAACGTCGTTGGCGAGGACAATCCGGAACAACCCGCAGCGCCCGAGGATCAGCACACCGCGGGATGCGCTCCACGATGAGAGCAGTCCCTCGATGAGAACGCCCGAGTCGAGGAACAGCCGTGCCGGCGCGTCAGCGTGGGCCGTGCCGGCGTTGGAACCGGCGTCGGCGGATCTTGTCGAGGTTCCGCACCGCCTGGTCCGCGGTCACCCCATGCCGTGCCAGGGCCGTTTGCAGGCGCTCGGAGAGCCGCTCCAAGGCGTCGTCGGACGGTATCAGCACCAATCCGTCTGCAACCTCAACGGCGAGCATACGGCTGCCCTTGCCGAGCCCGTGCGCCCGCCGGTAGCGCGGCGGCACCGTGATGAGCCCGTGCTCTCCCACGCAAATCGGCGCGATGACCCGCTCTCGCGGCTCCGACGTCGAGGAATTTTTCATGTTGTGGTTCATAACTGCTCGGACACCAGCTGGCAAGCGCCGGAGTGCCGCCCTAATCCGGCGCTAAGGGCGGGGCGGAGCCCTGACTGGAGCCGGCGTGCCCTCACGCCGTCCTTTGTTTGCCGTGTGAGCAGCTGATGCGGGCTGGGGGCAGCCCGGCTCCAGTTTCACACCCAGCCGGTTCTCAGGATCCCTTGCGGGGCGGGGCAGTTGTGGAGTTAGCGCCGGATCAGGCTACTCGGGGAGATCGGTATGCAAGCGTGTCACTGTATTTTGCGAGACCCAACAATCACAGACTCTGAAATGTCCGCCACGTTACGGACCGTGTGTCGTGCTGGCAAGGACCAGCCATTTCCCCGGTAAGCCGGTGATGCGACGGTCCACTTCGATGCTGCCGGCGCGCGCCAGATCGGCGATGGCGGGCTGCAGGTGTGAGCGGTCTCCGAGCACGCTCAGCAGCTGCTGCTCGCTGGCGTAGATGACGGCCTGCAGATATCGCTGCGCCAAGGCCCGCGCGGCCTCCCGTGGCGGGCGGTGTCGCGCCGCGGCGACGCGTTCAGGGAAGCGGGCTTCGACCAGATCCCACACGTAGGTAAACGGATCGTAACGGGCCTCACGCATGGCGACGTAAAGCTTTTGTTGTACCTCCGCCATGGCGGCATCAAACTGGCTCCGCTGACTGGGGCGCGCCAGGTTTGTTGCGAGCTTCAGCGCAAAGGTGTCCTGCGGCCGTTTACGATGCAGGGCGTCGAGGATCGCCTTGGCGTTTGGCGACAACAGGCCATCGCGATACTGCCGCAAGTAGTCCCGCCGCGGTCCGAAGAGCCGGTAGACGTCGGGGAAAACATCCCACGCCACGAAGGTCGGTTTGCCGCGAATCAGCTTGGCGTAAAACACCTTGCCTTCCGCCGGAAGCTGGTCCTTGAGATTCCATGTCAGACCGACCTCAGGATCGTGGTGACTGTGGTGCGGGAACTGCGGCTCACGCCGTCCGCACACCGCCAGCCAGAGACACGGCAGATTGAGCCCTCGAGTGGCGAACAATGAAGCCAGACCGACCTCGTTGATGAAACGCAGCGCGTGCGCTGGGCCTCGCACACGCAACCGAGGCAGTCGGCGCAGTGTGTGGTCGCGGAGTTGTTCGAGCTGGTCGAGCGCCCCGGGCTTGTTGGCGGAATCTCGGTCCACCAGGAGTTTTTATCGCAGTGGCGCGGAATCGGAAAGTGGTGGGCACGGCCTATGTCTTGGAATTCTCGCCTCGTGCCATCATCCCGAGGCGGACGAGGTCGGCCAGAGAAGCGACCTGCATCTTCTTCATCACGTGGGCGCGGTGGACCTCGACGGTCTTTGGACTGAGGCCGAGCTCGGAGGCGATCACTTTGTTCGCCTTGCCGGCAATGACGAGATCCATCACCTGGCGTTCCCGCGGCGTGAGTTGTCCCAGGCGCGCGTCGACCTCAGCCTGCTCCGACCGGACGCGGCGGGACTGTGCGTCAACCTCAATGGCACGGCGGATGCGATCCAGAAGTAGCTGGTCGCTGAAGGGCTTTTCGATGAAATCCATTGCTCCCGCCTTGAGGGCGCGCACAGCAACGGGGACCTCGGCGTGACCCGTGATGATGATAATAGGGACCTGGATTTCGCGTGTCGCCAGCTCGTTCTGCAAATCAAGCCCGCTCATGCCCGGCATGCGGATATCGAGGACGAGGCACCCGGGCGTTGATGGGTCATAGCCTTCGAGGAATTCCTGGGCCGTCGAAAAGACCTTGACATTCAGGCCCACCGACTCGATGAGCCAGCGCAGCGACTGGCGAATTGCCGGGTCGTCGTCGACTACGAACACTGTGGCGTTCGAATGCATGTGACGACTGCCCTCGTGAGAAGGTGCAGGCTGAGGTGGGGCGTGATCGCCCGTTTCAACGGCTGACCGAACCAAAGCAACGGTGTCATAACGAACGGAATTTGATTCATTATATTCGATAGCCACGCAAGCGCAAGAATGACGCCGACTACCTTGCCTTTGAGCTGGTACCTGCCTACAAGTCCGTATCCTGGTCATCGTGTAGGTGCTGGCGTATAGGGCGGCGTAACGGTTTGCTGGCGCAAAGGGGAAACGTCATGGCGGGACGGCTGTCGGTTGGGCTGGAAACGAATTGCACCGCACCGATGAACCTCGAGCGCATGAGCTTGCGCATGTTCCAGCTCATGGGAGCCGATTCGTTCTTTTTGCCGGATCATTATCTGAGTTTTATCCCACGGTCGGTGTGGGGGCCGGGACTGACTCCCGCGGCCAAGCTGATTCCGTCACCCGACGCCTACTTCGATCCATTCGTCATGATGGGAATGATGGCGGCGCGTTACCGGCGGGTGCGCATCGGTACGGGAGTGACGGAGCCCTTTCGCCGCCACCCCGCAACGCTGGCGCAGGCCTTCGTCACGCTCGATCATCTGACCAGGGGGCGCGCCATCCTCGGGATCGGCAACGGCGAACGGGAGAATACCGAACCGTACGGTATTCCGTTCACGCAGCGTGTTCGTCGCCTGGAGGAGGCCCTCGCAATCATCCGGCGCCTGTGGGAGAGCCGCGGCGAACCAGTTGATTTCGACGGCTCGGTATGGCGGCTGCGCGGCGCGCTGTTCACCACGCCCTTGTACGCAGGCCAGGCGCCTCCCATCTGGATCGCGGCGCATGCGCCTCGCATGCTGGGCTTGACCGGTCGCTTCGGCGACGGGTGGTTGCCAACCAAGAAGATGAGCGCCGAGGAGTACCGCGCTGCCCTCGACCGCATTCGTGCCGGCGCGGCGGAAGCGGGGCGGAAGTTGACGAACTTCGAGCCTGGCCTGCAGATTCAGCTCGCCCTCGGCAGCAACCGCCGCGCCGTCGCCGAGCAGCTGTTGAAACTCCCTGCCGGCGGCGCCATGGCGATGCTGTTGCCCGGGGCCTTGTGGACGCGGCACGGATTGCGACACCCGCTGGGGCCGGACTTTGAAGGCTTTCCGGAGTTTGTCCCGCAGGTGGTGACCCCCGAGCAGATCGAGGCCGCGCGGCGGCAGGTGACGCCGGAACTGCTCGAAGCCGGCATGGTGGCGGGCAGTGTCGACGAGGTCGTGGAGGAGATCCGCCCCCTGGTGGCAGCCGGGCTGCGGCATCTGGTGATCTGGAACATCGGACCGCTGGCCAGCGGTGCGACGGCTGGGGGTATGCTGCGCCTGGCCCTGCTCATGCGGCGATTGAAGAAGTTGCCGACGGCCGCGGCGTAGGGCGAGCGGAGCACGACGGGTTCGTCTGCGCCGATCTGGGACTACGGTAGCGGCTTTGGCCAGTCGAAAGCGGCTGTTGTCCGGCGCCTCGGTGATGCTATCTTGGGTGACATGGGCGGACGACGACAGCAACAGGACGCCGATGCCGGGGTCGCGACGGCTACCCGTACCGAACGCAAGCTCAAAGAGCCCCGGATGTACAAGGTGCTTCTGCTGAACGACGACTACACTACCATGGAATTCGTCGTGTACATCTTGGCGAGCGTGTTCCAACGGCCGGAGGGGGAGGCACTGCAAATCATGCTGCACGTGCACAAGAACGGGGCGGGAGTGGCGGGCGTCTATCCGCACGAGATTGCCGAGACGCGTGTGGCGCAAGTGGAACGGCTGGCTCGCCAGCACGAGTTTCCTCTGCGCTGCCGGATGGAAGAGGCGTAGGGATGCGCATCAGCCGAGAACTCGAAATCATTTTTGCTCTCGCCGTCAACGAGGCCCGGCAGCGACGACATGAGTTCCTGTCCATCGAGCATCTGCTCTACGCGCTGCTGCACGACACCGATGTTGCCGACATCATCCACCACTGCGGCGGGGACGCGCAGGCCCTGAAACGCGATCTCGAGCGCTTCTTCGATGAGAAGGTGGAACGCCTCGCCGACGGCGTGGCGAGGGCGCCGCAACAGACGCTGGCGTTCCAGCGAGTGATTCAACGCGCCGCGGCCCACGTGCAGTCGGCCGGCAAGGACGAGATCCTCGGACGCAATGTCCTGGTCGCGATCTTCCGCGAGGCGGACTGTCTGGCGACGTATCTCCTGGAGCAGCAGGGCATCACTCGGCTGGACGTCGTCAGCTACATCTCGCACGGTGTATCGAAGATCGCGGAGGAGCCGACAGGAAACGGAGATGGCGAGGAGACGCAGTGGGAAGCCGACGCGGAACAGGGAGGGGAGGGCGCCCCGCGAAAAGATCCGCTGGCGCTCTTCACCACTGATCTGATCGCGCGCGCGGCCGCAGGCAAGATTGATCCGCTGATCGGTCGTGCCGACGAACTCGCACGCACCGCACGCGTTCTCTGCCGGCGCCGCAAGAACAATCCCATATTCGTGGGCGAAGCCGGTGTCGGCAAGACGGCGCTGGCGGAAGGGCTGGCACTGCAGATCCATCAGGGAAAGGTCCCGGCGGCGCTGAAGGATGCCAGGATCTATGCCCTCGATATGGGCGCGTTGCTGGCGGGGACCCGCTTTCGCGGCGACTTCGAGCAACGCCTGAAGGCGGTGATCGAGGCCCTGCGTAAACGGCCGGGCACGATTCTCTTCATCGACGAGATTCATACGGTGGTGGGTGCCGGGGCGACCAGCGGTGGCTCCATGGATGCCTCCAACATCCTCAAGCCCGTCCTGGCCTCGGGCGAACTGCGCTGCATCGGTGCGACGACGTACCACGATTACAAGAGCTACTTCGAGCGCGACCGGGCGCTGGCGCGTCGCTTTCAGAAAATCGAGATCCCCGAGCCCAGCGCCGAGGAGACGCACGAGATCCTGAAGGGACTGAAGGCGCACTACGAAAGGCACCACGGCGTGAGCTATACCCGTGGCGCGCTGCGGGCGGCAGCGGAACTGGCGGCGAAGTATATCAACGACCGCCACCTGCCGGACAAAGCCATCGATGTCATCGACGAAGCCGGTGCCATTGTCCAGATGCAACCCGTTGGCCAGCGCAGGAAGTTGGTCCGTATCAAGGACATCGAGCACGTCGTGGCGACGATCGCCAAGATCCCGCCCCGGAGTGTCTCGATCTCCGATCGCGAACGGCTGGAGACGCTCGAACGCGATTTGAAGCTCTCCGTGTTCGGGCAGGACGAAGCGATTCAAACGCTATCGTCGGCGATCAAGCTGTCGCGCGCCGGTCTCGGCCATCCCGAGAAACCCGTCGGGTCGTTTCTGTTTGCCGGGCCTACGGGCGTCGGTAAGACAGAGATGGCCAAGCAACTCGCCTCGGCGCTCGGCATCGAATTCCTGCGTTTCGACATGAGCGAGTACATGGAGGCCCACACCGTCTCGCGGCTGATCGGCGCGCCACCGGGCTACGTCGGCTTCGACCAGGGTGGCCTCCTCACCGACGCCATCCGCAAGACACCGCATGCGGTTCTGCTACTGGACGAAATCGAGAAGGCGCATCCGAACCTCTTCAATATCCTGCTGCAGGTGATGGATCACGCCACGCTCACCGACAACAACGGGCGCAAGGCGGATTTCCGCAATGTCATTCTCATCATGACCACCAACGCCGGGGCGCAGGAGATGGCAGCCCTGGCGATTGGGTTTGGAGGACGAAGCAACGCCGACAAGGGGTCCAAGGCCATCGAGCGCCTGTTCAACCCCGAATTCCGTAACCGTCTGGACGCCATCATCGCGTTCGCCCCGCTGTCGCGGCCGGTCATCGAGCGCGTGGCGGACAAGTTCATCCTCGAACTGGATGCGCAGCTCAACGACCGTCGCGTGTTCTTGCAGCTCACCGCGGCAGGACGGAGCTATCTGGCAGACAAAGGGTACGACCCGACGTACGGCGCACGGCCGATGGCTCGGCTGATCCAGAACGAGATCAAACGGGTACTGGCGGACGAGATCCTGTTCGGCTGCCTGCGGGATGGCGGCCGCGTCACCATCGATGCGCAGAACGGAGCGCTGACGTTTACCTACGCGGCGGCAACGGACAAGCCGCGGGCGGGCGCACCGGCAGCGACGGAATCCGTGTAGGGGGCTGCGCCCCGGCGTAGGTTCGGCGGACCGCTCTCCCCGATGGGTCGCTCCGGGATGCCAAGTCCGACAGACTGCTGGCGGCGTGGTCTGCTGCGCCCGTGAGGCTCGGGCTGCTACTTCTCGATTGCGAGCAACTCGACTTCAAAGACGAGCGCCGCGCCGGGCTTGATCGTCGGCGGCCTGCCGTGGTCGCCATAGGCGATGCTGGATGGGCACACCAGCTTGCTCTTGCCACCCACCTTCATCTTTTGCAGGCCTTCGGTCCAGCACGGAATGACTTGATTGAGCGGAAAGGTGACCGGCTCGCCCCGCTTGACGGAGCTGTCGAATACGGTCCCGTCGGTCAACGTGCCTTGGTAGTGGACCTTCACCTTATCGCTCGCCGTCGGTTGCGCTCCCTTGCCGGGCGTGATCTCGGAATACACCAGGCCGGAATCCGTCTTGGTCGCGCCCTTTTCGGCTGCGGCCTTGTCGAGGAAGGCCTGCGCGCCCTTTTTCTCCTGCTCGGCGGCAGCGGCAACGCGCGTCTGTACGAATTGCTGGATCTTGGGCTGGAACGATTCGGGGTCCACCTTCTTCTCGTGGTTCAGCGCGCCGTCGGCAAGTCCTGCCTGAACCAGCTTGAGCTCGGGTTCGGTCAGGTTGAACACACCAAGGGTCTGGCTGAAAACGAGACCAAGGGCATACAGCGTCTTCTGGTCAGCGGCAGCGCTGGTAGATGGGTCCTTCTTCTCCGCAGCGCCCTTCTTCTCTTGCTCTGGCGCAGGGTCATTGGCGCTGCGAGCGTGCATCAGTTGCTGGATCTGTGTTTGGTACGCGTCGGGGTCCACCTTCTTCTCGTGCTTCAAGACGCCGTCGGTGAGTCCTGTATCAACCTGATCGAACTCGGCTGGGGTCAGCTTGAACGGGGTCAGGCTCGGGCTGATCATCACGCCGAGGGCATAGAGCGTCTTCTGCTCGTCGGTCTTCAATTCCGGGCCGCCCGCGCAAACCGAGGATCCGGTCGCGAACACGAAGGCCGTGGTGATGAGCAGGAGAATCCCTTTTTTCATAATGTGACGTCCTTTCAAGGAGCAGGCTGATGTGCGGCTTGGCTGTACTAGCTGTATTTGCCGGGCCGAAGCAAGACTTCAGATCTGCGAGGGGTAGGTTGGAGGCCAGAGCGAGCCGGCGGGAAAAGCCCTGGCGCCGGCCTCCGGAGGCTCAGTCGACGTAGGCCCGTAAGCCTTGACTCTCACAGATCGGCAGCAGCTGGCGGAGGGCGCGCGCTTCCAGCTGCCGGATGCGTTCCCGGCTCACCCCGTAGCGGCGTCCGACCTCTTCCAACGTCAGCGATTGGCTGTCTGCGGTGCCAAAACGCAGGCGCAAGATGTCGGCTTCGCGCGGGGGGAGACGCGAGAGCGCCACCTCGAGCTGTTCACTCAGGTCGACCGCTGCCGCCCCCTGCTCGGGATCGTCGCTCTCACTGGCGAGCAACTCCTCCAGGGTGCGGTCATCGTCCGCGCCGAGTGGTGACTCAAGGGACAGGCACTGGAAACTCTGGGTCATGGTGTCGAGCCGGTCGGCATCCACGCCGCTCGCCTCTGCCAACTCTTGGCGGTTCACCGCGCCATCGTGTTTTGTTTGCAGGCGCTGGGTTTCGCGGCCCACCTTGCGGCGGAGCTGGTTCCAATGCACCGGGGTGCGGATCAGGCCGCCGTGCATGTCACCGGCGCGGCCGATCTGCTGCCAGATCCACCACACCGCGTAGGTCCCGAACTTGACTTCCTTGACCGGGTCGTACTTCTCGACCGCACGGATGAGACCGAGCGTTCCTTCTTGCACCATGTCGAGAAACGACACACCGGTACGCCGGTAGCGTTTCGCAAACGAGATGACCAGACGCAAATTGGCTTCAATCATGCGGTCCCGGAGCTTCCGGTAGACCACCAATTCCGCGTCGATGGCTTGGACGAACTCACGCAAGCGCATGCGCGACACGAGCTGCGGTTCGACACGGCGGCGTGAGCGCAGGAGCTGGCGGGCGAACTCCAGAATCGTGACGGTTTCGCGCTCGCGAAAATCGTCGTTCGGCCGGATTACGCTCCGCCCGTGCTTCGGCAAAGCGGCGGCGGTGAGGCGGGGAAAACGCCGGAGGAGCCGGCGAAGCTTGTTGCGGGATCGGACGATCGCCCGCGCGATCTCTTGCTCTTCTTCCGCTGTCAACAGGCTGGTGGTGCCGACGTCCTGAAAGAAATGCGACTGGAGATCATAATCGCCGACTTCCTCACGAACTTCGGCCTCCACGACCTTGAGATCTTCGGCCCCTTCATCCGGGTCCAAATCCTCATCGACCACGCTGGCGCTGTCTTCGTCTTCCACGTTTAGCGCCAAGGCGCCAAAACCGTTGTCCATCAATTGCCTCTTTTGCCTCTTTAGTGTGAAGAAAATTACCGGGGGGATTGTGGTTTCAGGTTTTAGACGGCCGCGGCCCCGGCAAATTCAAGTGTCTCACTTCTGTTTTCTGGTCCTCGACCAGCCCCGCCTTCCCTCATTCTTCCTCCGGCACCGGGCGGGTAGGGGGTACGAAGTCCATCCCTTCCTCCTCCACCTGGGTGACGTCATCGGTGCCCGGTTGCTCTTCCCACGGCCGCGTTTCCGCCGGCTCTTCTGGCCGGCTACGGTCTTCCCGTTGCCACAGTATCTCTTTCGCCTGCAGGTGATCATCAACCTCTTTCAGGCCCATCACGTCCGTGATGGTCTGTGAGACGATCTGATGCTCACCTTCGCTGGGTACCGAACCACTCAGGTGGACGACGCCGTGGCGGCAGACGATACGCAGCTCTTCCATATCCACACGCGCGTCTTCACGCAAGTGCTCGCGTATAGCCTCTTCCAGCTCGCGGCCGCTCAGGAGATTGTAGTCGGGTGGCACCGTCGGCTCCAAACGCGCCGGGGCAGGGGCCTCCGCCTCAATTCCGCCCGGTTCAACCGGGACAGCACAGTTGAGGCAAGACGGTGCTGCCGGCAGGGCCTCCAGCCTCGCCACGGGGATGGCTCCCCCGCAGCTGGCACACTGCCCGTACGTCCGGGCCTCGATGCGGGCCAGCGCCCCGTCGATCTCATCCAGTTCGCTCATGCCACGATCATCCAGCCGCGCCAGCACACGGGCGGAACGCTCTTCCTGCGCAGTTTCTTCGAGTTCCGGTTCACGGTCCTCGGCGATCTGCCGCAAGCCCGTCTCGACCTTCTCGACCTCCGCAAAGAGCGCTCGGCGCTTCTGCAGGAGGATACGGCGGAATCGACTGAGTTCTCTTGCGTCCATCGCACCACTCCTTCGCATGACCGTCACCCCACCTCTAATAACCCAACGCCAGTGTAACCACGCTTTGTCCCTAATGCCAGCAAACCGCCGCGGGTCTCAAGGTGAATTTCAACGGCGGAACGGACGGGTGGACCCCGAAAGTCTTGGCAATTTGACGGTGCCGGGGTTTGCCATTAAGCTGGCGCCGGTTTCGCCGTGTGAAGCAATGAGCAAAAATCTAGCTGTCATATCGGTCATCGGGCACGATCAGAAAGGCGTGGTGGCACGGATTTCCACCTATCTGGCCGGGTGCAACATCAACATCGAGGACATCGAGCAGCGCGTGATGGAGGGCCTCTTCATCATGACGATGCTCGTGGACCTGAGGGACCTGGGCATCAACCTGGATGAGCTGATTCTGGGCCTCAAGCGCATCGGGGAAGAGATCCACATGGATGTGACCATTCGGCTCCATGGGCACAAAGAGCCGAAACGGGTCGCCCTCCTGGTCAGCAAGGAAGCGCATTGCCTGGAGCGCCTGATCGCCGATCGAGAGCGCGGCGCCTTGAATGGCGAGTTGGCCGTCGTCTTGTCGAATCACGACGTGCTCCAGCCGTTGGCGGCCACACATAACATCCCGTTTTTCTGGTTCCCGTCCACCGACAAGGCCAGCCATGAAGCCTTTCTGCTGCAGAAGCTGAAGGAGTATCAGACCGAGCTGGTGGTCCTGGCCCGGTACATGCAAATCATCAGTCCGGCCGTGATCGAGCAATACCGCGACCGTGTCATCAACATTCATCCCTCGCTGCTGCCGTATCACCCGGGCGCCAACGCCTACAAACAAGCCTACGAGGAAGGCGTGCGCGTCTCCGGTTGCACGGCGCATTTCGTCACCGAGCAGCTCGATCAGGGCCCCATCATCCTGCAGGACGTGTTTCACATCCGCGTTGGGGAGGACAGGCTGGATGAGGTCAAGGCGCGTGGCAAGGAGCTCGAGGCTGCGGTCCTGTCGCAGGCCGTGCAGCTCTTTCTCAACGACCAACTCGTCGTCAAGGACCGGAAGGTCATTTTTCGCCCCGGCCACCTCGCCGGCGCCGCCTAGGCAATAGTGCTCCTGCAGTCTCGAACTTGCCGGGCTGCGCGCCGTGAACTATTGTTCGCAACGATGAGGCGCTTCGCGTTTGCTTTGGTCGCTGTTTTGCTCGCCGTTGCTCCGCCGGCCCCTGCGGTGACGCTGAGTGGAGCCATGGTTTATGCGGCTCATGATTTTGGAGAGCCCAACGCCTGGGACCTGGTGACGGAGACCTTCAAGCACGGCCAGTTGTGGCGCACGGCACTCGGTGGGGATTGGTACGGTCTCGGCATTCTTCCCGGCTTACCGCCGGACAACTCGGATGAGCCGCTTGCCAACGGGCCGGACTTC
>DASVHW010000454.1 GCA_036382395.1 Candidatus Binatia bacterium
AGCGGGCGACCGGGGTCGAACCGGCGACGTCCAGCTTGGGAAGGTGAAACGACGCGTTCGGGCATCTCCGCGGAAACTAAAGTAAATCTCGCGTTTTCAGTGGGTTGAGTGGCCTTTGGGTCATCCCGGATTGTCCCGTAAAATCCCTAAGAATCCCGAAAAACCGGGAACCGTTCCCGGTCGTCTCCGACCTCGATCGAGGGAAGTGCGGAATTTCGCACCGTTCCCATCCGCTGCCACGGATCGTCAGCCGCTTGTGACGAAACGCGGTTGGCTGCGTTGGGCTGGAGTGGTACAGGTATTTCAGCGAGGAACGAACGCAATGGCAACGGAACAGCTTGAGACGCGGGTGTCGGCATTAGAAGTCGAGATCGCCCGTTTGAAGAAGCGGCTGGAGGGGAAGCCTCCATCGCGGCAACCATGGTGGAAGGAAATCGCCGGCGGCTTCGCCAACGACCCGATTTTCGAGGAAGCGATGAAGCTGGGGGCACAATACCGCAGGTCGTTGCGCCCCACCAAGTCTCGCCGGACCCAGCATGTTCGTTCTCGACAGCGATCATCTTAGCTTGCTTCAGTGGAATGTCGGCGTCGAGGGCCGGCGGCTTGAGAAACGCCTCTCCGATGTTGCCGCCGACGAGATCGTCACGACCATCGTCAACTTCGAGGAACAGATGCGCGGGTGGCTATCCTACCTCGCGAAGTCGCGCACGGTTGTACAGCAGGTCGAAGCGTACCGTCGTCTGACTCGCCACCTCGAATACTATCGCCAAATTCCGGTGCTGGATTTCAGCGAAGCTGCTGCGGTTGAGTATCAGCGTCTGCGGAAACTGCAGCCGCGCATTGGAAGCCTGGATCTCAAGATCGCTGCAATCGTCCTGTCGAAGGGAGACACGCTCCTGTCCCGAAATCTCTCCGACTTCCGCCGAATTTCGGGTCTGAAGGTCGAGGACTGGACCTCGTAGCCCGCACGCTTGGTGGCGACTCTTTCCTCCGGATCTCGCCTGGGGCGAAGCGCCACCTATAGGGTACTCAAGAAGAATCAGGGCCAGCTTGTCTGTGAATCGGCGTCCAACCGCGACCGTCCACAGCGGCGGAGGCGCTTGTGTTTTCGCACCTTGCAGGGTCAGAATTCGACGCCGATTCACACGCTAGCGTCCCTGCAGACCTTCGCATGACGCTTGACAGGCGGTTTGTCCGCGCCGTACAGCGGAGCGGGTCCGTCGGGGATTTTCAGCGGGATGTCGGTGGGGGGTCGGAACGTTTTGATGGTATGCGGGCTATCCGCCGCCTCGTCGAGCGTCGCGCACGCGGCGCGCATGACGTTCGAGGTGCGGAACTGCCGCCCTCCGCTCCACGCTGGGGCTCTGCTTGGCGCATGTCCGAGGAGTTCCTTGACATACGACCTGTGTGGACGGATGGTTCCTTCCCGCGTGGCGCTTCCACTGCTCGCAGCGGCGCCGCTTGAAGCGTCTCCACAGAGAAAGGAAAGCCAATGCGACTGTTCTCAAGCTCGATCGGACGAAAGGCGCTCATGGCGGTCACGGGCCTGTTGATGGTCCTGTTCGTCGTCGGCCATCTGCTCGGCAACCTCACCATCTTCTGGGGACCGAGCGGGATCAACGCGTACGCGATGCATCTCCACGACCTCGCGCCGATCGTCTGGACCAGCCGGATCGTCATGGGTCTGGCGGTCGTCCTCCACATCGTCCTGTCGATTCAGCTCACGCTGGAGAACCAGGCGGCCAAGCCCCAGAAGTACGCAGTCTCCAGGTCACTGCGGGCGACCTTCGCCAGCAAGAACATGATCTGGACAGGCCTCATTCTGGGAGCCTTCATTGGCTACCACCTGCTCCAGTTTACGTTCCGCGTCACGCCCGGCCTGACGCTCGGGACCGACGTCCTGCAGCGGTTCGACGTCTACTCGATGGTGGTCGCCTCCCTGCGGAACGCGCTGGTCGGGATCGTCTACCTGGTCGCGATGGTGTCGCTCTGGCTTCACCTCTCCCACGGGGTCCAGAGCGTCTTCCAGACGCTCGGCCTGAGCAACGCCACGCTGCTTCCGCGCTACGGCGTGGCGGGCAAGGTGCTCTCGGCGATTTTCCTGGTCGGCTTCGGGGCGATCCCCGCGGTCATACTCGTTGGCATTTTGAAATAAGAAGGACGGCACCATGATCCTCGACGGAAAAGCCCCATCGGGCCGCATTCAGGATTCGTGGGACAAGTACCGCTTCGACCTGAAGCTGGTGAACCCCGCGAACAAGCGGAAGTACAAGGTCCTCGTCGTTGGCACCGGCTTGGCCGGCGCCTCGGCCGCCGCCTCGCTCGGCGAGCTGGGGTACAACGTGGAGGCGTTCTGCTACCAGGACAGCCCCCGGCGCGCCCACTCGATCGCCGCACAGGGCGGCATCAACGCCGCGAAGAACTACCCGAACGACGGCGACGGCATCTACCGGCTGTTCTACGACACCATCAAGGGCGGCGACTTCCGCGCCCGCGAGGCGGACGTCTGGCGGCTGGCCCAGGTCTCCAACAACATCGTCGACCAGTGCGTCGCGCAGGGCGTGCCATTCGCCCGCGACTACGCCGGCTATCTGGACACCCGCTCGTTCGGCGGCGCCCAGGTTTCGCGCACATTCTTCGCGCGCGGCCAGACAGGCCAGCAGCTCCTCCTGGGCGCCTACAGCGCGCTGTCCCGCCAGATCAAGGCGGGGACTGTGAAGCTGTTCGCGCGCACCGAGATGCTCGACCTGGTCGTGATTGACGGCGAGGCGAAGGGGATCACGGTTCGCGACCTGGTGACCGGCGAGATCCGGGCGCACGCTGGCGACGCCGTGGTGCTGGCGACCGGCGGGTACATGAACGTGTACTACCTGTCGACCAACGCGATGGGCTGCAGCGCGACGGCCATCTGGAAGGCCGCCAAGAAGGGCGCCTTCCTCGCCAACCCCTGCTACACGCAGATTCACCCCACCTGCATCCCGCAGGCGGGCGACTACCAGTCGAAGCTGACGCTGATGTCGGAGTCGCTGCGCAACGACGGCCGCGTCTGGGTCCCCAAGAAGAAGGAAGACTGCGGCAAGCCGGCGGGCCAGATCCCCGAGGAGGACCGCGACTATTACCTGGAGCGCAAGTACCCGACCTTCGGCAACCTCGCGCCCCGCGACATCGCGTCCCGCGCCGCCAAGGAGCAGTGCGACGACGGCCGCGGAGTCGGTCCCGGCGGGCGCGGCGTCTACCTCGACTTCCGCGACTCGATCAAGCGGCTCGGCGAGAAGGTGATCGCCGAGCGATACGGCAACCTGTTCGAGATGTACGAGCGCATCACCGACGAGAACGGCTACAAGCAGCCCATGCGCATCTATCCGGCGCCGCACTACTCGATGGGCGGGCTCTGGGTGGACTACGACCTGATGAGCAACGTCCCCGGCCTGTTTGTCCTGGGCGAGGCGAACTTCTCCGTGCACGGCGCCAACCGCCTCGGCGCGAGTGCGCTGATGCAGGGCCTGGCCGACGGCTATTTCGTCATCCCGAACACAATCGGCGGCTACCTGGCGGCCGCCACGCCGGGAAAGGTGACGGTGGACCATCCCGAGTTCGCCAAGTCGGCCGCCGAGGTGAAGGCGACCAACGACAAGTTGCTCTCGATCAGCGGGAAGCGGACGGTCACCGAGTTCACCCGCGAGCTTGGAAGCGTCATGTGGAACGACGTGGGCATGGCGCGCAGCGACGCGTCGCTCAAGAGCGCCCTGCAGAAGATCCCGGCCATCCGCGAGGAGTTCTGGAAGAACGTCAAGGTGACGGGCGGCAGCGGCGAGACCAACCAGCAGATCGAGAACGCCGGCCGCACGGCCGACTTCATCGAATTCGCCGAGATGCTCACGCGCGACGCCCTGCACCGGAAGGAATCCTGCGGCGGTCACTTCCGCGTCGAGCACCAGTACCCGGATGGCGAGGCGATGCGCGACGACGCGAACTTCTGCTACACGGCGGCGTGGGAGTTCAAAGGCATTGGCAAGGAACCCGAGCTTCACAAAGAGCCGCTGAAGTTCGAGAACGTCCACCTCGCGGTGAGGAGCTACAAATAATGAGCGCACAAACAGACGGACACGAGGTGATGAAGATCAAGCTGATCGTGTGGCGCCAGGCCAACCCGGAGGCGGCCGGTCACTTCGAGACGTACGAGGCCAAGGACATCACACCGCACCACTCCTTCCTGGAGATGCTGGACGTGGTCAACGAGGACCTCATCAAGCAGGGCAAGGACCCGATCGTCTTCGACCATGATTGCCGCGAGGGGATCTGCGGGACGTGCTCCGCGGTCGTCAACGGCGTGCCGCACGGCGGGCAGCAGCGCACCACTTTGTGCCAGCTGCACATGCGGAAGTTCAAGGATGGCGACGCGATCTACCTGGAGCCCTGGCGGGCGCGCGCCTTCCCCATCATCCGCGATCTCATGGTGGACCGCAGCGCCCTGGACAGATTGATCCAGGCAGCCGGCTGGGTCTCTTGCCACACCGGCGGCGCGCCGGACGGCAACGCCAGCCCCATCCCGAAGCCGGAAGCCGAATACGCGATGGACGCGGCCGAGTGCATTGGCTGCGGCGCCTGCGTGGCGGCGTGCCCCAACGGCTCGGCCATGCTCTTCGCTGGCGCCAAGGTGTCTCAGTACGCGGCACTCCCGCAGGGCCAGGTGGAGGCACCCCAACGGGTCGCCGCCATGATCCAGGCGATGGCCGAGAACGGCTTCGGGAACTGCTCGAACCACTACGAGTGCCAGGCGGCCTGCCCGAAGGGCGTGGACGTGAAGTTCATCACCCGCCTGAACCGCGAGTTCCACAAGGCCCTCGTTCTCGAGAAGATCGGGGCCATTCCGTCCACGTGAGCCTCGATCCAGAGCTGAGCAAACAGCTCAAGCGCGTCCTGTCTGCGCTGGAGCCGCTCTTGCCCAAGCCGGTCCAGAAGATCGACTGGGCCACCAGCCACGCGGCAAACTGGCGGCGCAGCACCTTCGACGGGACGATGGAACCCGTGCGCGACATCGAGGCGATCCGCCTCGACGACCTGCTGGGCATCGCGGCGCAGAAGAGCGTCCTGGAGGAGAACACCCGCCAGTTCTTGGCCGGTCTGCCCGCGAACAACGCGCTCTTGTGGGGCGCGCGCGGCACCGGAAAGTCGTCCGTGGTCCGGGCGCTCTTGCACACCTACGCGGACCAGGGGCTCCGGATCATCCAGGTGGACAAGGACGACCTCGTCAGCCTGCCGGCCATCGGGGACGCCGTGAAGGGCCAGCCGTACCGGTACATCCTGTTCTCGGATGACCTGTCCTTCGAATCCACCGACCCGAGCTACAAGGTGCTCAAGAGCGCGCTGGACGGCGCCGTGTATGCCCTGCCCGAGAACGTGCTCATTTACGTCACCTCCAACCGCAGGCACCTGGTCGCCGAGTACGCCAGCGACAACCGCGGGGCGATGATGGTCGAAGGTGAGGTCCACCATGGGGAGGCCGTGGAGGAGAAGATCTCCCTCTCCGGCCGCTTCGGCCTGTGGGTCGCGTTCCACCCCTTCAGCCAAGATCTCTACGTCGAGGTCACCCGCCACTGGGTCGCCAAGCTCGCGCAGAAGCACGGCGTTGAGCTGGAGTGGACCGAGGAGGCGGTGGCCGAGGCCCTCCTCTGGTCCCAGACAAAAGGAGACCGCAGCGGACGCATCTCCTGGCAATTCGCCAACGACTGGGTGGGACGAAACGCCATGGGGCGCAGAGGGGGTTCAGCTCCATAGCGATGCGGTCGAGCCCGAAAACGGGAACCTCGAGAACCTTCGCTCCCAGGCGCAGAGATCACGAGATCGAAAATGT
>DASVHW010000455.1 GCA_036382395.1 Candidatus Binatia bacterium
CTTAATCCTTCCACAGATTGTTGGCCGCGTATTTCAGCACGACGTCGACGCAACTCTCGCAGTAGCCGTTTTCCAGAAGGTTCTTGACCATGGCGTTGTATTTCTCGGTCTGCTCCTCGTCCCGCGTACGCGCCTTGGTAATGATGCGGCTGATGTCGCGTACGGAAGTCATCAGCTTCTTCTCGATGGCCTCCTTCAGCGGCTCGTAGCTCTTATAGGTCACCTTCTCACCGCGCCGGCTGGCCGCCCAGAGATAGGCGATCACCTCTTGCCGGAAGCCTTCTGCCGCCGAACCGATGATAGCGATCTGTTCCTCGATCGATTTGAGAAATCCCTCGTCGGGCTGCAGGTCTTCATTGGTGTTACGGTCTTTGACTCTCGTCTTGTTGACGTAGGCCTCGGCGTGATCCAGGTAGTTCTGGAAGAGCGACTCGGCCTGCTCCTGATACGAGTAGACGAAGGCCTTGGTGATCTCCTTCTCGAGGGCGTCCAGGTACTCCTTGTGCAGCACGTCCTGCAGGAAGTCGAGGTACTGTTTACGCGTGTCGTCGGGAAGGTCGCCTTCCTTGGTCATGTTGATCAGCGCCTCGCGCACGGTGATGCCATTGATGCAGTTGCCGCTGATATTGTCGGACAGGGCGTTGTCCAGCGCCTTCATGATGAAGCGGGTGGAAATGCCGCTCATGCCCTCGCGCTTGGCGTCGTCGCGCAATTCGTTCACGTCGATCTTCTTGGTCTTGCCCTTCTCGACCACTTCCTCACCGTTGTACAGCTTCAGCTTGGTCATCAGGTCGCATTTGGTCGTCGGCTCCAAGCGCGACAGGATGGCGAACATGGAAACGATCTCCAGGGTGTGTGGCGCCACATGGGCACGGAAGTCGGAATTCCGAATGATCTTTTGGTAGATCTTCACCTCTTCGGACAAGCGCAAGTTGTACGGCACCTTCACCACCACGATGCGGTCGAGGATCGCTTCATTGGTATGGTCGGCTTTGAACCTCTGCCATTCGGCTTCGTTCGAATGCGCCACGATGACGGTGTCGACGTACACCATACCGTGGCGGCCGGGTGCCGGGATGACTTTCTCCTGGGTCGCCGTGATCATGGCATGGAGGTACTCGGTCTCGTTCTTGAAAACCTCGATGAACTCCACCATGCCGCGGTTACCTACGTTGAGGGCTCCGTTCAGGTCGAGTACGCGTGGGTCCCCTTCCGAATAGATGTCGAGCTTGGAGATGTCCTCGCTGCCGATGAGCACCGAGGTGTCCTGGTTGTTCGGGTCCACCGGCGGCACCACGCCGACGCCAACCCGGTTCCGCTTCGAGAAGACGCGGGTCGCCACCGGCACTTCTTCATAACGCCCGCCGAACTCCTCTTTCAGCCGGAACCGGCAGACTGGACAGAGGTCGCCCTCCACATGGACGCCGAGCATCTTCTCGAACTCGCGCCGCAGGTGCCGGGGGATGAGGTGCAGCGGTTCTTCCGCCATCGGGCAACCGTCGATGGCGTAGAACGGGTCGCTCTCCTCCAACCCGTGCTGCAGTTTCTCCACCAGCGAGCTCTTACCTGAGCCGACGGGACCCATGAGGTAGAGGACCTGGCGGCTCTCCTCGCCCTTCAGCGCCGCCGAGTGGAAGTAGCGCGCAATCTGCGCCACCACCTTCTCGATGCCGAAGAACTCGTCAGCAAAGAAGTCGTAGACTTTGACGGGCTCGTCCTTGAAGAGCCGCTTCACCCGGGCGTCGTCGGACTCGTTGATATCGCGCACGCCGACACGCAGGATCACGTCGTGCAAGCGGGCGTGCGCCAGCTTCGCCACTTCGGGGGTCTCTTTGATGCGCTCGAGGTAATCGAGAAAGGTCCCGCGCCAGGTGCGTACTTCCCTGGTCGCCCGATCTTCCTGGATGAGTTTCTCAAACGTGGCCTTGTCTTGCTGCATGACCCGCTCCTTTGGCGAAAGACCGATGACTCGCCGTTTCGCGCTCCGCCTATGTCATTTGGATGCTCACCGGGTCGCCTCTATTCACGATGATTATACGGACACCTACCGTGCCCAACAAGCAAGGGCGCCGGGATAGCTGGCCGACCATTTTCACACTGACGTGGGACGAAGGAACAAACAGGTGGAGCGACACGGCGAATTTCTTCACTGCGCTCGCTTTCTCAAGCCAAACATTACTTTCGAAAAATGCTAACATCCGGCATTCCATGGGTCAAGGAATTTTTCCGCCTCGTTGCGGCGCCGATGCGACATGACGGGCGCACGGGCCCGCCCCGGCCTAGCGTGACTTGAAAGCCTTCCGCAGCTAAGCTGCCAGTGTGGCACGGCGGAGAGACCAATGACCGACCCCCATATCAGCACGGTACCCGAGGCATTGCTGGTCGCCATGGATTTCTCGGCGGGCTCACGGCGGGCGCTGGAGCTGTCGTTAGCCTTGTGCCCGAGGGGCGAGATCACCGCCCTGCACGTCGTGGACACGGAGTTCGCCGCCCGAGTCGAGGCCGAGGGCGTGGCCACCAGTGCGGACGTCGTCACCAAACTGCGGACGCGGGCCACTGAGGAATTTGGCTGGCTGGTGCAAGAGAAAGGGCCCGATACCTTCAATACCATGACCGTGGAAGGCATCCCGTTCGTGGAGATCATCAAGATCGCCAAGGATCTCGACGTGGACATGATTGTAATGGGGATGCACAAGGCGAACTTCCGAGTCGATGAAATCCTCTTCGGGAGCACGGCCGAGAAGGTACTGCGCACCAGTCATTGCCCGGTCCTCTGTGTCCCGTGAAGCCGAAGGAGACCCTGCGCTGAATGCAAAAACGGCTGCGCTTTTCGCTCTGGTACTTCCTCGGCGCGCTGGCGCTGGTGTTTCTGGTGCAGACGTTCATCGTCAAGGGGGAGGCCGGCCAGATTACGTACGCGCAGTTCAAACGGGTCGTCGACGCCGACAAGGTTACGGACGTGGTGATCGGGACCGACTACGTTTCGGGCAAGCTGACCACCCTGGACCTCGAAGGCATCCTCGGTGCGGAACAGCTCAAGCAGCTCAAACAACTCGGCGATACGAACTACCATTTCCGCGCCGTGAGGGTCGAGGACCCGAAACTCGTCGACGCATTAGAGGCGCACAACATCCCCTTCTCCGGCCGTCTGTCGAACACCTGGCTCACCAACTTGTTCTCCTGGGTCATGTCGCTGGTCTTCTTTCTCGTCCTCTGGGGATTCCTCTTCCGGCGAATGGGCGCGGGGGTGGGAGGCGGCGGGCTGATGGCGATCGGGCGCAGCAAAGCCAAGGTCTACGTCGAGAGCGAAACCCGCGTCACCTTTGCCGACGTCGCCGGCATCGATGAGGCCAAGGAGGAGTTGCGCGAGGTGGTGGAGTTTCTGCAGACGCCAGAGCGTTTTCGCCGCCTCGGCGGCAAGATTCCCAAGGGGGTCCTGCTCGTCGGCGCGCCGGGGACCGGAAAGACACTGCTGGCGCGCGCCGTCGCCGGCGAAGCCAAGGTGCCGTTCTTCAGTATGAGCGGCTCCGAGTTCGTCGAGCTATTCGTCGGCGTGGGCGCGGCCCGGGTGCGTGACCTCTTCGAGCAGGCGAAGCAGAAGGCGCCGTGCATCGTGTTCATCGACGAACTCGACGCCCTGGGCAAGTCGCGCAGCATGAATCCCCTCGGCACCCACGACGAGCGCGAGCAGACGCTCAACCAACTCCTGGTCGAGATGGATGGCTTCGATCCGAACGTCGGGGTCATCATCATGGCGGCCACCAACCGGCCGGAGATTCTCGATGCGGCGCTGCTGCGCGCCGGTCGCTTCGATCGCCACGTGGCACTCGATCGCCCCGACGTCCGCGGCCGCGAGGAGATTCTGCGCGTGCACACGCGCACCGTAAAGCTGGCAGCGGACGTGGACATCCGGATCGTTGCGGCGCGGACGCCGGGCTTCGTCGGGGCCGATCTCGCCAACGCCGTCAACGAGGCCGCCCTGCTCGCCGCGCGTCGCGACCGCACCGAGGTCACCATGCAAGACTTCGATGATGCCATCGACCGCATCACCGCTGGGCCGGAGAGGAAGACGCGGGTCATGAGCAAGCGCGAGAAGGAGATCGTGGCCTACCACGAATCAGGGCACGCGCTGATCGCCTCGACGCTGCCGAACATGGATCCGGTGCGCAAGATCTCCATCATCCCGCGTGGCATCGCCGCGCTCGGCTACACCCAGCAATTGCCGACCCAGGACCGCTACCTCATGACGCGCTCGGAGTTGGAAGACCGCATGGCGGTGCTGCTCGGCGGCCGGGTCGCCGAGGAGCTGGTCTTTGGAGACATCTCCACCGGGGCCCAGGATGACCTGCAGAAGGCAACCGACATCGCCTTGAGCATGGTCACCCAATACGGCATGAGCGAACACCTCGGCCTGCGCACGTTCGAGCGCCAACGCCGCTCGGCGTTCTTCGACACCCCCATGATGACCGGCAAGGAATACAGCGAGGAAAAGGCGAGCGCCATCGACACCGAAGTCGAAGAGATCCTCAAGCGCAGTCACGAAAGGGTGAACCGGATACTTAGCGAGCAGCGCGTGATTCTCGATGAAGTGGCGCATCGGCTTCTGGAAAAAGAGGTGATGGAGGGCGACGACTTGCGCGCCTTGCTCGCGAGCCATGCGCAATCGCCACGCGCCGCCGCGAGTTCGTGAACGGAATGGAGCTGTTACGAATCCGAGACGTAGAGGCGCTACACGGATTTCGCCTCCGGCTGACACTGACCGATGGATCGATGGTCGAACGCGATGTCTCAGCGCTGATGATCGGGCCCGTATTTGAATTCCTGAAGGGCGATCCGAAAAGCTTTCGCATGGTGCGCGCCGAGGGCGGAACGGTTGTGTGGCCCAATGGCGCGGATTTGTGCCCGGACGTATTGATATGGGGCGGTCCGCCGCCGGAGGATGCGCAAGATCCTCATCCTTCCTCCGAAGCCCCAATCGCACGGGCTGCTTCAGGAACCTCACCTGACAGCTCAACCACCTGACAGCGTACCGGCCTGCCTCACGCAGCGCATCACGGAACAAAAACACGCTCCTCCCCGACCACAGTCGCCAAGCGGCGCAGGAAGTCCTCCCGGTCTTGATGGGCGCGGAAGATGGGACGGCGGTCCGCTCCGCGAGTGCTCCCCATTCGGAGCTGCCTCCAGGAGATTCCGGAGATTCTGGGATGAAACACCTCCACGATCCAGGAGTGTGCTACCCTGGCGAACGTGAAGGCCGGCAAGTCCAATCTTACCCGCGAACTCAAGCGTCTCTTCCGCAGCATGAGCTTTGTGTCGCGCCATCCGTCGCTGAACAAGCGCGGCCCGCAAGGGGAACGCTTCGCCGAAATTTACCAGCAGCTCGGTATGCTGTGGGAGTTTCTTGCGCTGCAGTGTCGTCACACCGAGGGCTGGCGCAAGACGCGCGAGCGGAAGCTCGCGTGCAAGCTGTGCGGGACGATTCGCGGCGTGACGGAGCGCTGGGTATTGTTGCCGCGAGACGGAAAGAAGACCATCGGGCGTAAGCTGTTCCCGAATTCCGGTGAGACATTTACAAACAAGAAAGCCGCGAAGATCGTCGACGATACCATCGACTTCCACGGCGTGACGTTGAACGTGGATGTTCATAACTCGTATCGCTCGCGCTTGTTCCAACGCAGCAAGCTCGACCTCAGCGTCGCGGCCGAGCGTATCGTGCGCGTGGAGGAAGGCGACATCGAGTGTTGGCTCGATACCCACCTGGCGAAGCTCACGTTGCGCAAGCACAAG
>DASVHW010000456.1 GCA_036382395.1 Candidatus Binatia bacterium
TACGATCCCGATCGGGCGAACTGGTTGGCCGAAGATCCGCTGACCCGACTGGAAGGGCGCTCGGCGGCGGACATCTCCACGCAACGCATCTACATGGACGTCGGCACCGAAGACCAGTTCGGCTTCGGCAAGCACTACGACAATTTCATTGCGATGCTCCAATCCAAAGGGCTGACGGTGAACACCCGGGACGATTTCCCCGCCAACTGCGTCGACATCGCAAAGCTGCCGCAACAGTATCTGCTGATTCGCTATGTGGGTGGGCACACCGGCATTCCCGAGGCCGATGACTCGCGAGACAAACTGCTGAATGGCGATATCTGCGGGACAGTGGTGATCTGGCAGCGGCTGCTGGCGATGATCAGCTACATGGATTCCAGCTTCCCGAACGGGTTCGATGGGCCGGGCGACCTCAGCATCACCGATCCCGATCCGCGCGGCGATATCATGAAGACCCGGATCACCTCACCGGCATTGCGCACCGGCAACGGCACCGCCCCGGACCAGCCGGTGCTCATCTATCGACCCCCCGCCTTCTTCCACACCACCCGCAGCTTCCCGATCGTGTACATCCTCGGCGGCTACGGACAGACGCCGGAGGACTACGAGCGTCTCATCGATATGCTCGATCCGCTGATTCTCACGACGCAGATGCAGAACATGTTCGTCGCCGTCCTGCCGGGCGCCGGAGGCCGCAAGGCGTCGTTCTACGTGAATCACCGCGTCCCGGAATCACAGGTGCCCGATCTGATCAACCCGACTTCGGGGCGCTACGAGGACTCGATCATCCAGGACCTGATCCCGGCGATCGAGAATACGATTTTGCAAGGGCGTGTGCGGCAGTGAGCCTGAAGCCACTACTCTGGGTCCTCGCAACTGTCGCGACGCTGGCTGCACATCCTGCGGCGGGCCGCGATGCGGGAGACCGCATCCGGCTCGCATGGGTCGAGGGCGATGTCGCTGGGATGACGTCGATCCTCTCTCCCGACGGTACCTCGACCATCGGCTTCGTCGAGTATCGTTAGCGCCGTCGCGGTGGCCTGCTGGACAGTCGTGCGTTTTGCACTCCGCCTGACCGTCACCTGGCTCATCGATCCGGTCATCCGCATGCTCACCCCGGAAACCAACTCCTTCGTAAAGCCCGGCGCGCCGCCCGGCCTCGCACGTTTCGAAGGACCACGTAACTTCGCCGGGCAGAAGATTCGCATCGAGTGACGGCAATAGTACGCGCGTAGTTCTACGCGCGTACTACTCCGAACTTACGGCGTTGCCGTGCCCCTTGTACAAGGAGGACCATGGACGCCACAGCACACATTGTTCGGATGGCGCCGCAGCCATGTCCAGCCCAAAGAACCGTAACGACCACTACCACGACGACCGAGAGCGACGAGAGTTCTCCTGGGATCGTCGGCAGTGCTTTCGGTTTGGTGTGGGCCGTTGTCAGCTTCCCGTTTCGCGTTATCGGTGTACTGTTTTGAGAACACGGGCGTGGAAATGACGGCCGCGGCGACCGTCTTCGTAGTGGACGACAACGTTGGGGTGCGCAAGTCGTTGCGTGCGCTGCTAGAGTCCGTGGGCCTCGCGGTCGAGACGTACGCCTCGGGTGAAGAGTTCCTCACCGCCTACGAGCCGGAGCGCCCGGGGTGCCTGGTGCTGGACGTGCGCTTGCGATACGGCAGTGGCCTGGACGTGCAGGATGAGCTGCGACGGCGCAAGACGACGCTTCCCATCATTGTCCTGACCGGCCACGGCTATGTGTCGAGTTCGGTGCGGGCGCTAAAAGCTGAAGCCGTCGATTTCCTGCAAAAGTCGGCGCCGCCCAAGCTGTTGCTGGAGCGCATCCGTGCGGCGATCAACAGCGACCGCCAGGCACGCGCGGTGACCACCGAACGCGCCGTCGTGATGGAGCGACTGGCGCACCTCACGCCCCGCGAGCGCGAAGTAATGGAGTTGCTGATCGCGAGCAAACCGTCCAAGGAGATCGCGGCGGCGTTGCATGTCAGCGTCCGCACCGTCGAAGGGCACCGCCGCATGGTGCTCTCGAAGATGAACGTCGCCTCGGCCGCCCAGCTGGTCCGCACCGTGCTGAGCGCGCGCGAAGCCGATTCGCACACGTAGATCCTGACGCGACGCAGTCGTCCCATGCGCGGTCGCAGGGCCGGCGTGAGGGCGTACGACCGCCCGCGTAGAACCACGCGCGTAGTAATACGAGCTTACCGCGCTGCCGTCCGTTGTGTAACTTGTGCAGAAGGAGACCTTGCCATGCATGCGAATCTTAATGTTGAGGGAGTTCCCATTGGCGTGGCGCAGCCCGACGTGATCCTGCCGTCGAAGCACTCCGCACCTCGCCAAACACGAACCTTGGAACCGTTGAAGGAGGCGGCAATGGCAGCAGGCAAGTTGCAGGGGGGCTGGCGAGACCGCGCCAGGGGAATGGCGATCACGAGGGGAATTGCGCACGTGTCGTTTCCCGGAGGGAGCATGTTCCTACCGGCACGCAATCCGTACGATCGCCAGATGCTGATTGAGCACATCGTCGACCGCGCCCGCGCCAAAGAGCGGGTGCAGGTTCTCGTGGATGACCTGCGCTGGATCGTGCACCTACGCCGGAGCCCAGCGACCGCACACTGCTCCGCCTGCGGCTGCGCCCTGAACTCCGCCTGTTACTCAACCGCTGAGCAGGGCGGGGCGTATTGCCTCGGGTGTGCGTTTGCGGACCACCTGGCACAGCTCCAGCCCAAGCAGGAGCCACAGAGGAGAAGCTTCTGATGAAGCAGATTCCCGCCGCGTACAACCTTACGCCATTGTGGAAACCGGCAGTGATTCTTCCTGCGCAGACGATCGAGATGAGGAGGTAGACCATGGACATCGGAGAGGAACCTAGCGTCGTAGAGCCGTTTACCGGCAGTACGTCTTCAACGTGGGAACGACAGGGAGAGGCCAGCGAGCACTGGCCTATGCGGTGGCATCGCACGAACGGCGAGTTGTCCTCCCTCGGGCGATTCGAAATCCTCGGCTGGGATGAGGCCTGAGCGCGCCGGGACAAGTTCCGCGACGTTCTGGATCGAGTCCTCACGCCGGCGCCTAGCCTGGCGGGAGGTCCCATTGGCATGGCGCAGCCCAACATGATCTTGCCGTCGCAGCACTTCACGCCTCGCCGAAAGCAGGTCCCAGAGCAACAACTCATGATCGCTGTTGTCCAGGACGCGATCACCGGCAGGGGAAAGGCGACACTCAAGTTCCCAGCAAAAGAACGGGTCTTGGGCGGCGAACTCTGATGTGCTTCTTATAGGGCTAGCCCGCGCTGTGGCGCGACCAAGAGGTTACCAACGATGATCTCAAGACGCATCCTGCCAACCGTCGTGGCGTTCCTGTTCGCACTTGCGGGGCTCGGACCCGGGCCGCGCACCGCAAGTGCGCAGAACGCAACTCGCAGTGGTCCCACCCCGCCCCGGCTCCGCTTCATCGATGGCGCGGTGTCTTTCTGGCGCACGGGCGCCGAGGAGTGGAGCGCGGCGCAGGTGAACACGGCGCTGGCCGCTGGCGACTCCCTCTACGCGGGCGACGGTGCCAACTTGGAGGTTCAGATCGGGCCGCGGGCGTTCGTCCGCGCAGGCACCGCCACGGAGATCGACCTTACGTCGCTCGATCCCGGCTACACACAGTTCCGGATCACCGGGGGGCATGCCGCCCTCGACCTGAAGGCGCTGCCCGGCGGCCAGTTGATCGAGGTTGATTCGCCGAATGCCGCGTTCACCATCAATCGTCCCGGCTACTATCGCGTCGACGTCGACGAGAACAGGACGGTATTCAGCGCCGGCCGCGGCGGGACAGCGACGGTCATGCCGGCCGCCGGGGAGACGACCGACGTCGCCGAGAACCAGCAGATCATCCTCGAGGGCACCGAAACGGTGCAGCTCAACCTAAATGCAGCGCCCGCGCCCGATGAGTGGGATCGCTGGAACTACGATCGCACGGCGCAGCTCGGCGAGGCGCCACGCAGCGCGCAATACGTGCCGCCGGAGATTGCGGGCGCAGACGATCTCGACCGCTACGGCGACTGGCGCGAGCAGCCGCGCTATGGTCACGTCTGGGTTCCGCGCGACGTGCGCCCCGATTGGGCGCCCTACAGCACGGGCCGCTGGGTCTACGATCCGTACTACGAGTGGACCTGGGTCGATGAGTCGCCATGGGGTTGGGCCCCCTATCATTACGGCCGCTGGGTGAACTTCGACGGGGTCTGGGGCTGGGCTCCTGGCCCGGTGGTAGTGGCGCCGGTCTACTCGCCTGCGCTGGTGGCGTTCTTCGGAGCTCCCGGCATCGGAGTGTCCGTCGGCATCGGTCTCCCCTTCGTGAGCTGGTGCGCGCTCGGCTTCGGTGAACCGATCATCCCCTGGTGGGGACGGCCGGGGTTCGTCGGCAGGCCCTACTGGGGCGGCTGGGGTGGCCCGCGCGTCGTGAACAACGTTGTCATCAACAATACGCGTATCGTGAACGTCACGAACATCACCAAGTTCCAGAACGTCAACGTTAGGAACGCGGTGGTGGCGGTGGACCGCAACCAGTTCGGCCGCGGCCGCATGGAGCACATCCAGCTCGATGCGCAACGCGTGCAACGGCTGCAGCCGGTGCGCGGTGATCTCAAGGTACGGCCCGTGGCGGCGAGCCTCGTACCGGGGGAAGCACGCGGGCAACGTCCGCCTGATCGACTGCAGACACGCCAGGTCGTGACCACACGGCCGCCGCAAGATCCGATGAGCCGCCTGCGGGCCAAGGGCATCGAGGCCAAGGCGCCCCAGATGAGGCCCGAGCCGCGCATCGTGCGGCCGCAGGGCGGACCTGGCGTTCCCGGCGCACACCCGCAGGCGGGAGTCGGGGCCGCAGTTCCGGGAGCAGCCGGCCCTCCGGGCGGGAAACGCGAGCGCGTGGAGCGAGCCAGCCCGTCGGGGCAGCAGCCACCGCCAGTGCCCGGGGCGCAGCGCCCCGGTGGGGTCGGAACCGGACAGCCAGAGCGACGCCCGGCGATTGCACCACCACAGCCCGCAGCGCCCGGCGCATCCCAGCGTGCCGTGCCGCCTCCGCCACCGGGCGGGAAGCGCGAGGGCGTAGAGCGAACCAGCCCATCGGGGCAGGCGCCCGCAGCACCCGCCGCTCGTGAGCGCAGTCGCCCCGCTCCTGCTCGCGAAGCGCCGCCGGCTCGCGCCGAGCGACCGGCACGTCCAGAGGCGCCACCACGGCAGCAGGTGGCCCCGCAGCAGCCCGCACGTCAGCAGGCGCCACCACGGCAGCAGGCGGCCCCGCAGCAGCCCGCACGCGGGCGCCCGGCACCGGTCGACCCGAAGGCGGAGCACGAGGCGCCGGGACAGGCGCGGTAGTCGTTCGCGGGCGCCGGCTTCCCAAGACCGCCCGGAAAAGGCGTTCAACATGACGGCCGAGGCGACTGTCTGTGTGGTCGACGACAACGTCGGGGTGCGCAAATCGTTGCGCG
>DASVHW010000457.1 GCA_036382395.1 Candidatus Binatia bacterium
CGAGAGAGAAGGACAGATCAGAGTGAAGCGCTACGTTTCCAAGCAGCGCCATTCCCCTGCCGCGTCACCCGCCTAAGGTCAGGCTGACCCCTGTCACAGGCTTGCGGGACATAGGAACGAGTATTCCGAGTTCACCAGCGGATGCAGTTGATGGTCAAAATCTCTAAGGACGCGACGTGGAGCGAACGGGTGACGAGCCTGCAGTGATGGATCGTATCGAGACGACAACGCACGGTCTCGATGTGGCGCCCACGCGGCCTGGGCGTAGGGCGCAGAGCCGCGGCATGCAGTGGTCAAGGATTACTCGGAGGTCTTCTGGCCCTTGGTTTCGAGTAGCCAGTACGTTCCGGTCTGCTCCACCGCGACGAAGGCGAAATTCCAGTTTGCGGAAGGTGTCCCACGGTTGATGTGTCCTTCCTGTTTGGCTGTTGCTGACACTCACGGTGCGTGGCTGTTGCTGCGTGGCTGTTGCTGCGTGGCTTGACAATTTTGTAGTTCGCATCGTAGCATCCGCCGCCAATTGTGGTTTCCGTTAGACCGCGATCACGCCAGGAACTCTGGCGGGCGAAGGAGGGGCGATGAAAGGTGCAGTGCAGAGGTGGTTGGTAGCCAATGTTGCTGGCGTGGCCTTGACCGTTGCAGCAGGTGGCGCAGGGGCGGTTGACGTCACGGATGCCGACCGTGTGTTTGTCAATTACACGCGCGAGACGGCCACCGTCGGCGCAAAGCAATTCCGGCTCGAGGTCCGGGGACTTGTGCAGGAGGCCGAAACATCGAATCCGGACCTCAACGTGATCGGCCTGCCGATGCGTTCTCTCTATCCCGGTCAGCATGCGACGAAGGTCGACGGGGGACACATCGATCTGGTGGGTTCCTACGGTTTCGGGAAGAACGCCGAGCTTGGGTTCGTCATCCCTGGAGTGTTTCAGACGCTGCGTTTCAAGGATGCCGCGACACGGAATGACGCCGATATCGGCGACGTGCTGCTCTACACGAAGTTCAAGCGGGAAGTGGCCGAGCACTGTGCCGTTGGTGCCGGCGTGGAGTTCAGCATCCCAACCGGCCCAGCCAGCAAAGGCTTCAGCACCGGCGAGTTGGCGGCGAATCCTATCCTCTCCACGCGGTATCAGCAGGGCGCGGTCGCGGTCGGGGCCAACGTCGGCTACCAGCTCTCCACCGGCTCTGTGAAAGACGTGTTGAACTATGGCGGTGAGGTGATCGTGCGTGTCAATGACACCTACGCCATTCGTACCGAGATTGCGGGGCGCTCGTTCGACGACGGCTCTAGAGGCGTTGCCGACGTGACGGTTCTCCCTGGGGTGGACATCAACCTCGCCCACAATGTGGCGCTTCGCCCCACGGGCCTGGTGGGGCTCACCAGCTCAGCGCCGGAATGGGGAATCGGCGCGGGGGTTGCCGTCACCTTTTAGCGGCGATATCAGCGCGCTCGTAATTCACCTCTGTAAGACAAAGACCGCAGGCGGGTGCAGTCGCGCCCGCCTGCCTGCGGTCGCGTGCCGCAAGCAACTGCGGCAGATTGTCTGCGCTGCGGCTCCCGCTCCCAACCTCAACCAGTGTGCCGATGACGTTCCGCACCATGTGGCGGAGGAAGCCGTTCGCCGCAATGGTGTAGGTGAGCAGATCGCCGCTGCGAGCGAGTTCGCTGCGAAGCACCCGCCGTACTGGGTGCTTGGCTTCGCAACCGGCGGCTTGAAACGAGCTGAAATCATGCTCGCCGATCAGGTGAGCGACCGCGGCCCGCATGTGTTCGTCATCTAGCTGGCGGGGTACGTGCCAGGCGTAGCGGCGCCAGAATGGGGAGAGCCACCGCGCGTTCCAGATGCGGTAGACATAGAGACGGCTCCGGGCGGCGCGGCGCGGATCGAAGTCATCGCTGACGACGGCGACGCTTCGGAGGCATATGTCCCGCGGCGTCAGGGCATTCAGTCCGCGCAGCAGCGTCTCCGCTGGTACCATGCGCTGGAGGGAGAAGCTGATCACCTGCCCGGAAGCATGCACGCCCGCATCGGTGCGGCCGGCAGCCACGACCGCCGTGGATTCGCCGGTCATCTGTACGATCGCTGCTTGTAGGACCGCCTGAATGGTCCGGCCGTTCGGCTGCACCTGCCAACCATGGTAGTCGGTGCCGTCGTATTCCAGGACAAATTTGAAACGCATGGAAAAGCCCTCAGCTGCTGCCGGCGGCAGAGAAGACAGGCAACGCCGCACCGTTCGTGCGGCGCTTACAGGTAATCGCGGATGAGCAGTTCCGCGATCTGCACGGCATTGACTGCGGCGCCTTTCCGCAGGTTATCGATTGCCATCCAGATGTCGAGGACATTGAGCGACTCGTCCTCACGAATACGCCCTACCAAGGTGGCGTCGTGCCCCACCGCCTCAATTGGCGTCGGATACTCCAGGGTTCCGGCGTCATCGCGCAGCAGGACACCAGGGGCCGCCCGCAAGATATCACGTGCATCGGTCGCGGTAAGTTTGCTGGCCGTTTCCACGTTTACAGACAGTGCTCCTCCGTAAAAGATGGGTACACAGGTGCGGGTGACGCTGACCGGCAGTGACGGATCGGCGAGCAACCGCCGCAACGCCGCGGCGACCTGCAACTCGCCACGTGAGGTGCCGCCTGCCAGGAACTCTCCCACTTGCGGCAGGACATTGAACGCAATGCGGTGCGCGAATACCTCGTTGTCGACGCTGCGCCCGTTCATCAGTTCTACTGTCTGCCGTTGCAACTCCTCGATGCCGGCCTGGCCGGCGCAGCAAACGGATTCGAATGTCGAACACACCACGCGGACGATTCCCGCCGCATCGTGCAGTGGCTTCAAGCCGACCCCCAGGGCTACTGCCGGTGGGTCGGGGCTCACTACGATCCCACGGTTCAGATACGCGCTCAGGTCGGCGGCGTTGACCTCCGGTACCACGAGGGGCACATCTGGATCGCCGGCCAGCAGCGGGCTCGTGTCGATGACGATGGCCCCCGACTCGGTGGCTCGTTCCATCCATTCGGCGCTTACCTGCTCGCCGGCGGCGAAAAACACCAGATCGTCCCCATCGAAGCGTGCGCGCTCGAGCATCTCGACCCGCGCCATGGCGCCGCCGCAAGAGACCTCGTCGCCCGCCGAACGGATGGAGGCGTAGAGTTGCAGATCGCCGATCGGAAAATGACGCTGCTGGAGCGCGGCCACGATTCCGCTGCCCACCAAACCGGTGGCACCGACCACAGCGACGGTATAGGTGGACTTCTTCATGGGTAGCGGCGCGGGCTCACTGCTCTATACGCTGCGTGACGAGCGCTCCCATTTCGCGGCACCCAATGGCGCGCGTGCCGGGCGGCGCAATGTCCGCTGTCCGGTGACCTTCCGCCAACACGGCGGCGACAGCACCCTCGATCACGTCAGCCGCCTCGGGCTGTCCAAGCGAGTAGCGCAGCAGCATGGCCGACGACAAGATCGTGGCCAGCGGATTGGCGGCATCGTGACCAGCGATGTCGGGCGCGCTCCCATGAATGGGTTCGTACAAGCCCCGCGGGTGTCCGAGGCTGTTGAGTGACTGTCCGAGCGACGCCGACGGCAGCAAGCCCATGGATCCCGCCAGCATCGATGCCTCGTCGGTGAGGATGTCGCCGAACATGTTTTCCGTCGCGATCACGTCGAAATCCCTTGGCCGGCGCAGCAGGTGCATCGCCATGGCATCCACCAGCATGTCTTCGTACGCCACGTCAGGGTACTCGCGCTGCACCTCGTGCCCGATCTCACGCCACAGCCGTGACGAAGAAAGGATGTTCGCTTTGTCGACCGAGGTGAGCTTCTTCCGTCGCGTGCGCGCCAATTCGAACGCCGTGCGCAGGAGCCGCGTGATCTCCACTTCGTTGTAAATCAACGTATCGACCGCCTCGCGGCCATCCGCGCCCTGGCGTTGCTCGCTCGGTTTGCCGAAGTAGATCCCGCCGGTCAGCTCGCGGACGACGACGAGGTCGACGCCGCGGAGCACGTCCGGCTTTAGGGAAGACGCGTCGAGTAGTTCGGGAAAGACCCGTACCGGGCGCAGATTGGCAAACAGGCCGAGCCCTCGGCGCAACCCGAGCAAGGCTTGCTCCGGACGGACCGGGGCGCGCGGGTTGTCCCATTTCGGCCCGCCGACGGCGCCGAGAAGCACGGCGTCGCTGGACTGTGCCAGGTGCAGCGCGCCGTCGGGTAGCGGCGTGTGGAACGCATCGATGGCCGCACCGCCGACAATAGCTTCCGTGAAGGCCAACGAGAAGTGAAAGCGGCGGGCGCACGCTTCCAGCGCCTTTTTCGCTTGCTCCACGACCTCGGGACCGATGCCGTCCCCCGGTAACCCCAGAATCTTCACCATGCCCTCCAGATCACTTGCTCGTTCGAATTACTGCGGCGTCCTTGCGACCCACATGCCACGTCAGTTTACTGTAGCTCATGGCCCCCCCTCACGCACCTGCTGATAGTGCGTGCGCCGATACTGCAGCTTATTGAGGGCGTTCAGATAGGCAAGGGCGCTGGCCTGGATGATGTCGGTGTGCGCGCCCTGTCCGGTGGCGGTGAAGCCCTCGTGGTTGATCAAGCACGACACCTCACCCAGCGCGTCGGTACCGCCGGTGATCGCCTTTACCGCATAGCGTTCGAGCTTGGGGCTGATGCCGGTGATCTTCGAAATCGCCTTGTAACAGGCATCCACCATGCCGTCGCCGTCCGCTTCATCTCGACATTCCGCCGCGCCGACGCGCAGGCGGACCGCCGCGTGCGGCAACGTCCGGTTGGATGACGTGACGTTGAGTTCGAGCAGCTCAAACTGATCGGGGACCCGTACCGCTTCTTCGGTGACAATGGCGATGAGGTCTTCGTCGTACACGCTCTTCTTCAGATCGGCCAGCGCCTTGAAGCGCTCGAAGGCCTTGTTCATGTCGACCTCGTACAGCTCGACCCCGAGCTGCTTGAGCCGGTCGGCGAAGGCGTGACGGCCGGAGTGCTTGCCGAGCACCAGCTTGTTGCTACTGATGCCTACCGATGCCGGCTGCATGATCTCATAGTTCAACGTATCTTTGATCACGCCATCTTGGTGGATGCCGGCCTCGTGGGCGAAGGCGTTGTCGCCGACGATGGGCTTGTTGGCTGGAACCGTCAGGCCGGTGACCTGCGCGAGCAGACGGCTGGCGGGGTAGATCTGTTCGGTCACGATGTTGGTGCGCAGGTTGAAGAAGTCCTTGCGCGTATGAATCGCCATGACGATCTCTTCCATCGAGGCGTTGCCGGCGCGCTCCCCGATGCCGTTGATGGTGCACTCGATCTGTCGGGCGCCGTTGCCAGCGGCGGCCAGAGAGTTGGCGACAGCCATGCCGAGATCATTGTGGCAGTGGGCGCTCCAGGTAACCAGATCGCCGCCCGGCGTGTTGGCGACGAGGTAGCGGAAGAGGGCGCCGTATTCCTCGGGTACCGCATACCCGGTCGTGTCGGGAACGTTGAGAACCACCGCACCGCTCTTGATCACCTCACCGAAGACTTGCGTCAGGTAGTCCCGATCGCTGCGCGAGGCGTCCTCGGCCGAGAACTCGATGTGGTCGATATACTTTTTCGCATACTGCACCGCCCAGCACGCGGCGTCGACGACTTCCTGGCGGCTCATCATCAGCTTGCGCTTGAGGTGAATGTCGGAGGTGGCGATGAAAATGTGGATGCCGGGCCGCTTGGCCTTCTCCACACTCTTGATGGCGCGCGCAATGTCGGCTTCGCGAGTGCGCGCCAGACTGAGCACGATCGGCGTGGTCACTGCCTGTGCGACCCGGGCGACGGACTCGAAATCCCCCAGCGAGGATGCTGCAAATCCTGCCTCGATCACGTCAACGCGCAACTTCTCGAGCTGGCGTCCGATCAGCAGCTTCTCCTCGACGTTCATGGTCGCACCTGGCGACTGCTCCCCGTCGCGCAGGGTGGTGTCGAAAATCTGTATAGTGTCCTGGTCGTGGGTCATCTTACACCTCCGTGTTGCACGCTCCGAAATACAAAGGGCCACGAGGGAGCTACCCGTGACCCTTCTGAATGCACAAACGCCACGGACAGCGTGCCCGCCCGTGGCGTCCTTCGGCTGCGTATGTTTGCCTACGCTCCCGCGGACGCACCGGGCGGGCCCAGAAGCAGGAGGCTGAGCAACAGCGACAACCCGCGTACGTCCTGAGAAATGTCCATGACGACAATCTGTAAAGTAGGGCACCTAGCTTGTCAAGGGGCGGTCTTCCGCCAACGCCCGCCGACAAGACCAACCGGTCGGGCTGCCTTCGGCGTGCCCGCTGGGGATTCGTCGGAGCGGTGGCCACTGGCGGGCGCCACCGGCCCCGCGTCTCCTGGACGACCGCGACGGCGCATCTGCGTCCGCAAACGCCTGCCACGCACGAAGACCCAGCGAAACGGACCGGATGACGCGTACAGGAAGAAGCTCGCAAACAGCATGATCTGGGGTTCGGCGATAAACAGCTTCAGCAGCACGATGATGGCGATCAGCATCCAAAACGGCTGTCGCCGGTAGAGATCGGTTTCCTTGAAACTGAAGTATTTCAGATTGCTGACCATCAATCCCGCCAGCGCGTACGTCACCAGCAGCAGCACCAAGTGCCCCCGCGTCGGTCCTTCTCCACCAAGATAGTAATAGAGCAAGACGATTGAGGAAATGAGCTCCGCGGCGGCAGGGATCGGCAAGCCGACGAAGTGCCGTTTCTCGGCATTCTCGTACTGTACGTTGAAACGGGCCAGGCGCAACGCGCCGCAGGCGACGTACAACGACGCCGCCAGCCAGCCCCAGTTTCCCCATGGCTCGAGGGCCCAACGATACACCAGGATGCCGGGAGCCACCCCGAAGGCGACGAGATCAGCGAGGGAGTCGTACTCGATGCCGAATCGCGTCGTCGAGTGCGTCAACCGCGCGATTCGACCGTCGAGGATGTCGAAGATGTTGGCCACCAAGATGGCGATGGCGGCGCGCTCGAAATCGGGACGAAAAGTAGCGATGACTGAGTAGAAGCCGGCAAACAAACCAGCCGTCGTAATCAGGTTGGGCAGGATATAGACGCCTTTGCGAATCGGCGTTGCACTGCTGCGGGCTGGGAGCGTCGGCTCCCCTTCATCGGTCATGTCCACCGAGCAATCACCGTGCTGCCGCCCCGGGCGCGGCTGCCGACCTCGACGCACACCTGCGTGTCCGGCGGCAGGTAGAGATCGGCGCGGGATCCGAACATGATCATTCCGAAACGCTGGCCGCGGTCTGCCTGCATACCAACGCGAAGATAGCAGACAATGCGACGGGCAAGAAACCCGGCGATCTGCACGAAGCACAGCCGCCGGCCATGCTCGTCTTCCATCACAACGGCATTTTGCTCGTTGTCGAGAGATGCCTTGTCGGCGAAGGCGCGGAAATACTTGCCGTGGTTGTAGCGCAGATCGATCACACGCCCCGTAATCGGTACGCGGTTCACATGCACATCCAGTGGCGACATGAAGATGCTCACCAGTGTCGCTTCGCCGTGCAGGAAGCGGTCGTCCTGGATGCGCGCCACCTTGATGACACGCCCGTCTGCTGGTGAAACGATGAGGTCCGGGCCGCTGGGGATGAGCCGTTCCGGGTCGCGAAAGAAGCTGAGGACAAACGCCAACAGCACCGTGCCGAACGTCCCGCCGACCAGTCCAGTGAACCACCACAAGGCGACGGCTGCGGCAAGAGCGGCGGCGATGAGCGGGTATCCCTCACGGGCGATGGGCAGGCCAGATCGATGTGTCGACGGGGCCGGAATGGTCGAGGTCTCCACAGCGACCAGACTATAGCGGAACGTTGCGCGCTCCCCAACTGCCGCGGGATCGCGAGCTGCTCCGCGGTCTACAAATCCGGCGCCGCGATTGAGTTTCTGACCAGAGTATGGAGAATACAACGATAACCCGGCATCCGGACAAGGAGGGTGGAACGCGAGCACTGGTGCGTTCGTTGGGGCCCTGGAACGGAGCGGGATTTCTCACGAACCGACAGAAGGAGGATAAGCACTGTGGCAATTATCGATTTTGGAGGGACGAAGGAAGAGGTCGTCATGCGGAACGAGTTTCCCATGGCGCGCGCGCGGAAGGTTCTCAAAGACGAGACGATCGCGGTCATTGGATACGGGGTGCAGGGACCCGCGCAAGCCTTGAACATGAAGGACAATGGGTTTCGCGTGGTCATCGGTCAGTCCCGCCAATTCAAGCGGGATTGGGACCGCGCTGTGAAAGACGGATGGAAACCGGGAAAAGATCTGTTTGACATGGAAGAGGCCGCCGAGCGCGGGACGATCATCGAGATGCTGGTGTCCGATGCGGCGCAGAAAGCCATCTGGCCCGCGATCAAGAAACACCTCAAACCCGGTGACGCGCTGTATTTCTCGCACGGGTTCTCCATCGTGTACCGGGATCAGACGAAGATCATTCCTCCCAAGAATGTTGATGTGATCATGGTGGCCCCCAAAGGGTCGGGCACGTCGGTTCGTCGCAATTTCCTTTCGGGCGCCGGTATCAATGCCAGCTTCGCCGTCGAGCAAGACGCGACCGGTCGGGCGCGGGAGCGCTGCATGGCGCTCGGCATTGCCATTGGATCCGGATACCTGTTCCCGACCACGTTCCAGCATGAGGTATTCAGCGACTTGACCGGTGAGCGCGGGGTGTTGATGGGTGCGCTCGCGGGCATCATGGAGGCGCAATACGAGGTCTTGCGGAAACATGGCCACAGCCCGAGTGAGGCGTTCAACGAGACGGTCGAGGAGTTGACGGAAAGTCTGATCCGGCTCGTCGGTGAGAACGGTATGGACTGGATGTACGCCAACTGCTCCGCCACGGCGCAACGCGGGGCGCTGGACTGGAAGCCGAGATTCAAGCGAGCGGTGCTGCCGCTCTTCAACGAACTCTACCAGCGCGTGGCGACTGGGGTGGAGACACGGCGCGTGCTCACCGCGTGTGGCAAGCCCGACTACCAGCAGCAGCTCACCAAGGAGCTGCAGACCATGGGCAACTCGGAGATGTGGCTGGCCGGCAAAGCCACCCGCGCCCTGCGCCCGAAGGAAGCCGCAAAGAAAACCTCGAAGTCAACGAAGGGAATCGGCGGCAGAGCCTCCAACTGACGTCGCGGGAATCGCCGAAACGGGGGGCCGTCTCTTTTTGGGGACGGCCCCCCGTCGTCAATGGCGGCGGTGAGCGATAACTTCTGCGCCCTTGCCTTACCGAGGAGCAGCCGACCGGCCGGGGGTCAGCCAAGGTATCAGCGCGCGGACCTTGGCGCCGACTTCTTCGATCGGGTGCTTCGCGGCTTCCTTCCGCAGCTCCTTGAAGTGCGGCATGCCGCAGCGGTACTCGGTGATCCATTCCTCGGCGAACTTGCCGCTCTGAATGTCGCCCAGGATCTCTTTCATCGCCTGGCGCGACGCCGGGCCGATGACCTTCTTGCCGCGGGTCATGTCGCCGTACTCGGCCGTGTTGCTGATCAAGGAATGCATGCCGGCGATGCCGCCCTCGTAAATGAGATCGGCGATGAGCTTCACCTCGTGCACGCACTCGAAGTACGCCATCTCCGGCGTGTAGCCGGCCTCCACCAGGGTTTCGTAGCCGGCACGAATCAACTCGGTGAGGCCGCCGCACAACACGGACTGCTCGCCGAAGAGATCTGTTTCCGTCTCCTCTTTGAAGCTCGTCTCGATCACCGCCGCGCGAGTGCCACCGAGACCTTTGGCGTAGGCGAGGCCGACCTGCTTGCTGTCCTTCGACGGATCCTGATGCACCGCGAGCAGACAGGGGACGCCACGCCCCTTCTGGAATTCGCTGCGCACCTGGTGCCCGGGGCCCTTGGGTGCGACCATGAACACGTTGATGTCTGGCGGTGGGACAATGTGCCTGAAATGGATGTTGAATCCGTGCGCAAAGGCGAGGTATTTGCCGCTACGTAAGCCCGGCGCCACGTCGCGTTCGTACAACTCGCCACCGAGCTCGTCCGGCGCCAGCATCATGATGACGTCGCCCAGCCTGGCCGCCTCCGCTGTCTCCTTGACGGTCAGCCCCGCGGCGAGCACCTTCGGCCACGAGCTGCTGTCACGCCGCAGACCGACGACGACCTCCGTGCCGCTGTCGCGCAGGTTGTTGGCGTGCGCATGCCCTTGGCTGCCGTACCCAATGATGGCGATCGTCTTGCCCTGCAGATATTTCAGGTCGGCATCTTTGTCGCCGCAAACCTTCATGCGGCCTTATCTTTACCTTGCGCGGTGAGCAGGTTCATGCCGCGGTGCATGGCGACTTTACCGGTGCGCACAATCTCCCTGATGCCCAACGGAGTGAGGAGTTCGAGGACAGCTTGGATCTTGCCTTCGTCGCCGGTAAGCTCGAGGATGTAAGAGCGTGGGCCAACATCGATGACCTTACCGCGGAAGATGTCGATGATGTTCATGACCTCGGCCCGGGTTTTCTCGTCCGCGGTCACTTTGACCAGAGCCATCTCGCGCTCGACGTGCGGGCTGTCGGCGAAATCGATCACCTTGATTACGGATACCAGTTTATTGAGCTGCTTCTCGATCTGTTCGAGGACCTGATCGTCGCCGCGAGTGACCAGCGTGATGCGCGACACGGTCGGGTCGAGGGTTTCCGCTACCGTGAGGCTTTCGATGTTAAAACCGCGGCCGCTGAACAGCCCAGCAACGCGAGCGAGAACACCGAACTCGTTTTCCACCAACACCGAAATCGTGTGCCGCATGAGTCCCTTTCAGCGTGCACGAAACCGCCGCGATCGGCTCACCCCGCGCTGGCTCTTCCGGCTGTGCCGCGGTGTTTTTCCAGGATCTCCATGATGCGGTCTTTCCCGCTCAGTTTGAGTTTCTGGATATGCTTCTTTTCGACTTCTTGTTCCGCGGTGAGGTACGGCCGTCGGTGCAATTCCGCTAGGCGCCGCTCCAGCGCCAGATGCTCTTCGTAATGCCGCTTGAGTTCCTCATCACTGGGCAGCAACGTGTGAATCAACTCTTCGTCTTTTTTTTCCATAGCTGATCTCCGCTGGCAGGCAGCACACGATTAGCGCAGCGTCCCGCCTGTGTCAAATTCGTCCACCGGCGGAAAACATTGAATTCTATGCATTTATGGCGATTTCAGCTCCGCTTCGCAGGGACGGATGTAGACCGGCTCAAGGTGCGAAACAGCGTCTGGCTGTCCAGCCTCCAGTCGTTCCTCACCCATCGCCGCAACCACCCCGCCACGGGGTCCGTGCGAGTCGGAGGGCAGCAGCGTGGCGCAGGGGCCTAGCCGGCTCTGCAAGAAGGAGCCGTAGGCCGCGACCGCATCGCCCAAGATCACGCATGGCCGGGGCAGTTTCTCCAGCAGTGCTTCGGGCGACAGCAGCAGGTCATCGGTGAGACGCTTCAGGCTGCCGCGAGACGTTTCGAAGCATGCCGCATACAACTCCCCCTTGCGGGCGTCCAACAGGGCGCAAATGGCGCCGTTCCGATCGGTAACGGTGCGTGCCAGGGCTTCGAGCGTTGGCACCGCGATCAGGCGCGCGCCGGTGGCGTAGGTGAGCCCTTTGGCAACACACAGACCAACACGAAGCCCGGTAAACGACCCCGGTCCACCCGAAACCGCCACGGCGTCAAGGTCGCGCGCAGCGCAGCCGCCGGTTCGCAACACTTCATCGATGAGTGCCAAGAGCGAAACGGCATGACTGCCTTCAGCGACCTGGGATTTCTCGAAGACGACTTGGCCGTCGATGCGTAATCCTACGCTCGCCCTCCTGGTCGCTGTATCCAGACCGAGGATACGCACCCTATCCCCAGCCGTGCACCACCCGCGCAATATCGTTGTAGAACGCAAAGGCCATCAAGCTGATGAGCAGGACCAGCCCCACCTGCTGGGCGATCTCGCGGTGCCGGATGTCGAGCGGTCGGCGCATGAGTGCTTCCGCAGCAAAGAACAAGAAATGGCCGCCGTCGAGAATGGGGATGGGCAACAGATTGAGCACGCCGAGATTGATGCTGATCACCGCCATGAAATTCAGCAGATACTCCAAGCCCAGCCGGGCTTGCTGGCCCGCCGCCTGCACAATCAGAATCGGACCGCCGATGTCTTTCGCCGGAATCCTGCCTTGGAAGATCTTGGCGACGCTGATCAGCAGCGTTTCGACCCACCAGGCCGTTTGCCGGGCGCCCATGCCGATGGCAGACAGCACGCCAACTTTTTCTTCGTCGAAGCCACGCTCGATGCCGATGACGTAAGCGGTGCCGAGCGTTTCCCCGAAAATGCTCTTATCTGGCTTGGCTTCAGGCGTGACCTGCAGTTGCTGGGCGGTGCCCTCACGCTGGAGTGTCAGCATAATCGTACTGCCACCGCTGGCCCGGATGGTTTCTGACAGTTTGTCCCATTTGTCGATGGGAATGCCGTTGACGCTGGTGACGATGTCGCCGCTTCTCAGCCCCGCCTTGGCCGCCGGCATGTTCTCGATGACGCCGCCGACCTTTGCCGTATCGCTCGGCACGCGAGCCCCGTAGATTGCAAACACCAGGCTGAACGCCACGAAGGCGAACAGGATGTTGGCGCCTGGGCCAGCGGCCACAATGGCCATGCGCTTCCACAATTTCTGATGCTGAAAGGCAATCTTCTGATCTTCCGGATCGACCTCTTCTTCGGGGTCTTCGCCGACCATCTTTACGAAGCCGCCCAAGGGAATGGCGCTGAGGACATACTCCGTTCGCCCGATGCGGCGGCCGATGAGCTTGGGCCCGAAACCGAGTGAGAACTTTAGGACCCCGACGCCCGTACGCTTGGCGACGAGAAAATGTCCCAGTTCGTGAAACAAGATCAAAAATCCGAGGACAACAACTGCTGCCACGATGCTGGTGACCATTTACGCTCCTGATTCCGTCGGTGATTACTGGCTGTAGATCACATAGTAGTATAGAAAAGTGACCGGGAAAAGGAGGCTGTCGATGCGGTCCAGCACCCCCCCGTGGCCCGGAAATAGCCAGCCCGACTCCTTGACCCCGAAGGTCCGCTTCATGATCGATTCGCTCAAGTCGCCGAGTTGACCGATCACCGCCATGACTGCGGAGAGCCAGAGCGCCTCGTTCCAGGTGAGTTCCTGTAGAAAAATGAACTTGGATGCGGCGCCGCCGAGCAAGCTGGCAGCCACGATGCCCAGTGAACCCTCGACGGTTTTGCCGGGGCTGACACGGGGCATGAGCTTGTGGCGCCCAAGCGCGTGGCCGACGAAGTATCCCCCCGTGTCACCGGCCATCCCAATGACCAACACGAAGATCACCCATCGCGGGCCGAGGCCGCCGACGCCGTGGAGCCAGATAAAGTGTGGCAGGAGGAAACCGACGTAAAACACGCCGATCATCGACAGCCCCAGGTCCCGCAATCCTTGTTCGAAATCCGGCCGGATGAGCAGGACCCACACCAGACCTGCAACGACCACGAGCGCCAGCGCGGCATGGAGCACCTGGGAGGCGCGCGGTTCAGCGCCGACCCAGGCCGCGCCGAGCAACAACACTGCGCCCAAGAGCATGGTCAGCCCTCGCTCTCCCGCTTGCGTGGAAAACGCCATCGCGGCGTACTCGGCAATGCCGATCAGCCCAACGGCCACGACGAGTACGGTAACCGGCCGCGGGGACCGGTAAAGAATCACTGCCAGCAGGAGGGGGATGGCAACCGCGGCTGTTGCCAGCCTAGCGCGCAGCACGCAGCCGCTCCCTCTCTACCTGCTCGGCCACGCGGCCGAACCGTCGGTCGCGTTGCTGATAGTGCGCCAGGGCTTCGAGGAACTCCGGCTCTCGAAAATCCGGCCACAGCGTCTCGGTAACGTAAATTTCGGTGTAGGCGCTCTGCCACAGGAAGAAGTTCGACAGGCGCATTTCGCCACTGGTCCGGATCAGCAGATCCGGATCCGGCATGCCGGCGGTGTCGAGGAAACCGCTGAAAACGCCCTCGTCGATCGCCTCGGGCTGCACGCGGCCTTCGCGCACGGCTTGGGCCAATGCGCGCGCCGCTTGCACGATCTCTTCACGCCCGCCATAGCTGACGGCCAACACCACGGTCATACGGCGGTTGTTTTGGGTGGCCTTGACGGTCTCCTCCAACTCCCGTTGCAACGCCGCCGGCAGCCGCGTGATGTCGCCAATGGCGAGCAAGCGGATCTCGTTCTTCATCATCTTGCGCAACTCCGTGCGCAGGTAGCGCCGCAGCAACGCCATCAGGGCATCGACTTCGCGGCGCGGGCGGCTCCAATTCTCCGTGGAGAAAGCGAACAAGGTGAGATACTCGATGCCCAGCCGCCGGCTGGCCTCCACTACTGCACGCACGGAGTCTTTCCCGCGCTTGTGGCCCTCAATGCGGCTCAGGCCGCGGCGCTGCGCCCACCGGCCGTTGCCATCCATGATGACGGCCACGTGGCGGGGGAGCCGGCTGGGATCGAGCGCTGTCACCGCGCTCAGACCTCCATGATCTCGTCTTCTTTGGCTTTGAGGACCTGATCGACCCGCTCGATGTACATCTTCGTGATCTCCTGCGCCTTCTCCTGCGCGCGCCGTAGATCGTCCTCCGTGATCTCTTTGTCCTTCTCCAGCGATTTGAGCAGATCGAGCCCGTCACGACGGTGATTACGGACGGACACCCGATAGTCTTCGGCGACTTTGCGGATGTGTTTGACCAGATCGCGCCGGCGTTCTTCGGTCAGCTCGGGAATCGGTACCCGCAGGATCTTGCCGTCGTTGACCGGCACGAGACCCAGATCCGACTGCAGGATGGCGCGCTCGATCTGTGCCAACGCGGTCTTGTCGTACGCTTGAATCACCAGCAACCGCGGCTCCGGTGCCGACAACCCCGCCAGCTGATTGAGCGGGGTGCGGGTGCCGTAGTAGTCGACCACGATACCCTCGAGCAGCGACGTCGAGGCCCGGCCGGTTCGGGTGCGGGCAAGATCACGCCGCAACGCGTTGACGGTGCGTTCCATTTCCTGCCGTAGCTCTTCAACGACTTGGTCGGTCATGGTCAATGCACGATGGTGCCGATGGACTCCCCGCCGACCACACGCTTGATGTTGCCGTGGGTGCTGAGGTCGAAGACGATGATGGGTAAGGCGTTGTCCATGCAGAGCGAGATGGCGGTGGAATCCATGACTTTCAGGTGGCGGCTGAGGAAATCGATGTAACTCAGCTCCTGGAATTTCTTGGCCGACGCGAACAGCTTGGGGTCCGCATCATAGATACCATCCACATTTGTGGCCTTCAAAATCACCTGAGCGCCGACTTCGACGGCGCGCAAACTGGCGGCGGTATCCGTGGTGAAAAAGGGGTTGCCCGTGCCGGCGGCGAAAATCACCACCCGTCCCTTTTCCAGATGGCGGTTGGCACGGCGGCGTATGTACGGCTCGGCGATTTGTTGCATGGTGATGGCCGAGAGCACCCGGGTCATGACCCCGATGCGCTCCAAAGCGTCTTGCAGCGCCAGCGCATTGATGACAGTGGCGAGCATGCCCATGTAGTCGGCACTGGCGCGATCCATGCCCTGCGCGCTACCCGCTATACCACGAAAAATATTGCCGCCGCCGATGACGATGGCAAGCTGGCAGCCCAATCCGTGAACGTCTTTGATTTCTGCCGCAATGGCCTGCAGCACCTCCGGATCGATACCGTAGCCGTTGGCTGCGGTCAGCGCTTCGCCGCTGAGCTTGAGGAGCACCCTGCTATAGCACAGAGTGCCCGGCTGACGTTCCGCTGCCGGCATGACCGTCGAAGGCGCGTGACTCACCGTCGTCTCAGGCTGATTTGTCGGTCAGCTCTCCGAGTTGGAAGCGGGCGAACCGTCGCACCACGACATTCTCGCCGAGGTGGCCGATCGCATCGGTCACCACTTGGCCGATGGTACGCTGCGGGTCTTTGATGAACGACTGTTCCAGCAGGCAGGCGTCGCCGAAGAATTTCTCCAGTTTGCCGTCGACGATTTTTCCGACCACTGCTGCCGGCTTTCCTGATTCGCTGGCCTGAGCCCGATAGATGCTGCGTTCGGCCTCGATCGTTTCGGGCGGGATTTCCTCGCGACGGACGCAGCGGGGGTTTGCCGCTGCCACTTGCATGGCGAGATCCTTCACCAAGGCCTGGAATTCCGGAGTGCGGGCCACAAAGTCGGTCTCGCAGTTGACCTCGAGGAGCACACCGATCTTACCGCCGGCATGGATATACGAGCCGACCGAACCTTCACTGGCGGCGCGTGCTGACCGCTTTGCGGCGGCGGCTAAACCCTTCTCACGGAGGTGGACGACCGCCTTCTCCAGGTCGCCATCACTGGCGGCCAGTGCCCGCTTGCAGTCCATCATGCCGGCACCGGTCTTGTCGCGCAGATCCCGGACCAGCGCTGCGCTCACCTCACTCATGCCATCTCTCCCTGCGGCTGGCGCTCGGCTGCGTCCACCGCGGGTTGCTCCTCCGGCGTCTCGCCACCGGAGGCCTTGGCGCGCTCTTCGAGCAGGGCCTTGCCCTCCAGGACCGCGTCGGCCATGGCCGCGCAAAAGAGCCGGATGGCGCGAATGGCGTCGTCGTTACCGGGGATCCGGTAATCGACCACGTCCGGGTCGCAGTTGGTATCGACCACAGCGACCACCGGGATGTGCAGCTTGTTGGCTTCCCTGACGGCGATTTCCTCTTTCTTGGGGTCGATCACGAAGAGGGTGTCGGGCAGCTTGCGCATCGCCTTGATGCCGCCGAGCGAGCTCAACAGCTTGTCGCGTTCCCGCTGGACGCCGAGCATCTCCTTCTTCGTCAGCGCTTCAGCCATCGCCGGATCCTCGAGCGTCTCTTCGCACTTCTTCAGCCGGTCGATGCTCTGCTTAATCGTCTGGAAGTTGGTGAGCGTGCCGCCCAGCCAGCGGTTGTTCACGTAGAACATCCCGCTGCGCACCGACTCTTCGCGGATCGCGTCCTGGGCCTGCTTCTTCGTGCCGACGAACAACACCATGCCGCCGCCAGCGACCAGGTTGCGGACGAAGGCATAGGCTTGCTCAAACAGCTTCACGGTGCGCTGCAGGTCGATGATGTAGATGCCGTTACGGGCGCCGAAAATGTACGGCTTCATCTTCGGATTCCAACGGCTGGTTTGATGCCCGAAATGCACGCCGGCTTCGAGCAGCTGCTTCATACTGACTTCTGGCATAACTGGGTCTCTCCGTCTCGCCTAGTACCTGAACATCTCCCGATATCAGAAAGCTTCAGCTCACCGCAACCGCCGGCTCACTGATTCATCGAATCCAGGAACTCAGAATTGGTCTTGGTGTCGGTGATCTTGTCCATGACGAATTCCATGGTTTCCACCGGATTCAACTGCGCCAAGAGCTTCCGCAGGATCCATACCCGCGCCAGGACATCTCTGCCCAAGAGGAGCTCCTCTTTACGGGTTCCCGACCGGTTGATGTCGATCGCCGGGAAGATGCGTTTGTCGACGAGGCGCCGATCGAGGTGGATTTCCATGTTGCCGGTCGCCTTGAACTCTTCGAAGATCACCTCGTCCATGCGGCTGCCGGTGTCGATCAGGGCGGTGCCCATGATGGTCAGGCTGCCGCCGTCCTCGATGTTCCGGGCGGCACCCAGGAACTTCTTGGGCTTGTGCAGCGCGTTCGAGTCGACGCCGCCGGACAGGATCTTGCCGCTCGGCGGCACCACCGTGTTGTAGGCGCGTGCCAGCCGGGTGATGCTGTCCAGGAGGATCACCACGTCACGGCCGTGCTCGACCAGACGTTTGGCCTTTTCGATCACCATTTCCGCGACCTGGACATGGCGCGTCGCCGGTTCGTCGAATGTCGAACTGATCACCTCGCCTGCTACCGAGCGCTGCATGTCGGTGACTTCTTCCGGGCGCTCGTCAATCAGCAGCACGATCAGCACGACTTCCTTATGATTTCGAGTGATGCCGTGGGCGATGTTCTGCAGCATCATCGTCTTGCCGGTTCGTGGCGGGGCAACGATGAGTCCGCGCGTGCCCTTGCCGATCGGCGTGAACAGATCGATGAGACGGGTGGTGTACTCTTCGGGGTCGTGCTCGAGCTGCAACTGCTCATTGGGGTAGAGCGGGGTGAGGTTGTCGAACAGGATTTTCTCGCGCGCCTTCTCTGGCTCTTCAAAGTTGATCGACTCGACCTTCAGCAGGGCAAAGTAGCGCTCTCCCTCCTTTGGCGGCCGGATTTGTCCCGAAACCACATCGCCCGTACGCAGGTTGAAGCGGCGGATCTGGCTGGGTGAAATGTAGATGTCATCAGGTCCGGGCAGGTAGTTGTAATCTGGGGCGCGCAGGAACCCGAACCCGTCGGGGAGAATTTCCAAGACACCTTCGCCGTAGACAAAGCCGTTCTGTTCCGTCTGGGCGCCGAGGATGGCGAAGATCAGCTCCTGCTTGCGCAGGTTCGCCGCGCCCTCGATGTTGAAGGCCTTGGCGACCTGCGCCAGTTCGTTGATCTTCTTTTCTTTCAGGCTCTTGAGATTGAGCGCCCCCTCTTTCTGGGCCGTCGGTTCTTCGACAGTGATCGCCGGGGCTGGGGCTGGTTGCGGCGGGGGAGGTGGTGGTGAAGATGGTGGTGACGATAGCGACGGCGCCTCCGTCTTGGCGCGGACTCGAGCGTGCGAACCTTCCTCGGTTTCGTCGTTTCGGCGGCGGCGCTCGGACCGTGGGGCAGCGGCTGCCGCCCCTTGCTTATTTCTTCCGACGGCTTCGTCGGCCATACATTTGTCCCCTCTCTAGCAGCATGGTTCAGGATGTAGCGGCTTGGCGAGCGGGCAATCCGAGGCAGCTGATTTACCCGGAATGTCGATGTTACCCTTAAAAACGCTACTGAAACGGTTGCACATTGTCAAGCCGCGCGGGTGCACCGATGCCGCAGTGTGACGAGATCGGCCGGCAAGGGCGCGGTGAAACGCACGCGCTCCCCGGTGCCGGGGTGGCAAAAGGCGATCTGTTCGGCATGCAGCGCCTGCCGCGCTATCAAGACCTTGCCGGCACGGCTGCGAGTGCGACCGTACACGGCATCGCCAACGATGGGATGACCAATCGAGGATAAATGCACGCGAATCTGATGCGTGCGTCCGGTACGCGGAAACAAACGCAGCAACGTGATGTCGTCGCAACGCTCGACGACTTCGAAGGCGGTCACGGCTTCTCGGCCGCCGCGCCGAACCGCCATGCGGGTGCGGTGGATCGGGTTGCGGCCAATGGGCTCAGTGATCGTTCCGCTGTGGCTGCGGACCCGACCCCATACCCAGGCCAGGTACCGTTTATCGACTTCTCGCCGGCGAAACTGGTTGCCCAACGCCGTGAGCGTTGCGGGATCCTTGGCGATGATCAACACGCCGGAGGTATCTTTATCGAGACGATGCACGATGCCGGGGCGGAAGGGATCGAGGCCGGGCCGCGGCCCGCGCCAGTAATGCAGGAGGGCGCTCACCAGCGTGCCGCGCCAGTTTCCCGGTGCCGGGTGGACTACCATCCCCGGGGGTTTGTTGATCACTAGTAACTGCTCATCCTCGTACAGCACATCCAGCGCGATCGCCTCCGGCTCAACGCCGGCAGGTATGGAGGGTGAAACGGCACGCACGTCAATCGTCTGCCCGCCACGCAGGAGTGCCCCGGCCTTCGGCACCTGGCCATCGAGGTCGACGGCCCCGGAGGTGATCAACTTCTGCACGTGGGAACGCGATCCCCAGGTGCCGAGCGCGGTGAGGTAGTGGTCCAAACGCCGTCCCGCGCCTGGCGCGTCTACCGTGATGCGAACGCTCTCAGCCACGGCTATTCCGCCCGCGCCAACGCCTGCCGGGCCGCTTCGACATCGCGTGCAATCTGCTGGGCCAGGGCCTGCGGGCTCTCGTACTTCACCTCGCCGCGCAGCCGCTCCACAAAGCGAACTTCCACCCGTTGTCCATAAAGGTCTTCGTCGAAGTCGAAAATGTGCGCCTCCAAACTGCGCTCCTGTTGTGCGAAGGTCGGATTGAATCCCAGGTTGGCGACACCCGGCCGCGCTGTGCCACGTACCTGTACGCTGACGGCGTACACCCCATCCGGGGGAAGCACCAACCCGCCTATGCGCAGGTTGGCGGTGGGGAAGCCCAGACCCTTGCCACGGTGGTGTCCGTGGACTACGCGGCCAGCCACACTCGGCGTTTGGCCTAGCAAGAGGCGGGCCCGATTGAGGTCCCCGCTGCTAATGGCGCGGCGGATGGCGCTGCTGCTGACTAATAGGCCGTTCACATCCACGGGGCCGACCACCTCGACTCCGAAGCCGTAGGTCTTTCCGAACTGCCGCAAGGTGTCCGCGTGACCGGTGCGATTGTGGCCGAAACTGACGCGATGGCCGACGACGACGGCGCGCACGCCCAGCCCCTCCACCAGGAAGCGACGCACGAAATCTTCCGCGGTGATCTCGGAAAACGCCGGCGTGAAGTGCTGGACGACGATGGCGTCAACGTCGAACGCCGCGATGCGTTCCATGCGGCCCCGCCAGTCGGTGATCAGGCGCGGCGCATACTCCGGCGCCAACACGGAAACCGGGTGCGGATGAAAGGTCAGCACCAGCGCCTGGCCGCCTGCCGTCCGTGCCCGTTCCACCAGCCGGCGCAGAATTTCCTGGTGCCCGCGGTGGACACCGTCGAAGTTCCCCAGGGTCAACACGGGTGCGCTGAAGCGGCGGTCAACCCGCGCTAAATGACGGAGGAGCAGCATGATCTTCAACCACGGGACCGAAGTGCCGACGTCATCGCGCGCGGCCGGCGCGACGTCCACAACGCCAGCGTGCGCTATTCGCCGAGAGACGGCAGCTTCTGCCGAGCCTGTCCCGCCTCTTCCGCCTGCGGGTATTGGCTGATCAGTTTCTGCAGCACAAGCCGTGCATCGATTTTGTCGCCCGAATCGGCAAATGCATCGGCCATCATCATCAGCGCCGCCGGCACCTTGTCGCCCTTCGGGTATTTCAAAACTAAGTCGTTGAATTCAACGATAGCGCGACTGTAGTCGCGTTGTCCATAGTAGCAAGCACCGACCCAGTAGAGAGCGTTGTCGGCGAAATCGGACTTCGGGTTCTTGCGGACGAAGTCGCGCAGCCTCGGTACCGCTTGCGTGCACTGACCTCGCTTGACTAACCCCAAGGCCTCTCGATAGTCGCCGTCGACGCGAGCGCTCTGGGCCGCCGTCTCTTCTTTGGCCAATGCCACTTCCTGCGGGCTCTGGACCTTTGGTGCGGGAGGCGTTGGTGGTACGGCCGGCGCCGGCCGGATCTCCACCGGTGGCCGTTCCACTTCGACCGACGCTGTTGCGGCGCTGGGTGGTACCGATGGTCGTGCCAACTCCAGCGCGGCTACGCGCCCTTCAAGGTCGTTCAACTGCCGCGACGTGTCAGCGGTGGCGGGGCCGCCGTGGCGCTTCCCCGGTTCGCTCTGGTCGCTGCGAAGAATCTCCATGCGGCGCCGCAAACCCTCGATCGCGACCTGCTGATCGGCGAGAAGTGCCCGCACCGCCCGCTGGTCGTGCTGGACCTCGAGCAGATCCGCGCGCGTGGCGCAACCTGCCACGGCGGCCACCGCCGCACAGGCTGCGGCCGCCGCAAGACGGGGGATCCCGCCCCGAAAACTACTCGCTGACGACAACGAAGTGAACGCGCCGGTTTTTCTGCCAACAGCTTTCGTCATGCTCGTGGCAGAGCGGCAGCTCCTCGCCGTAACTGATGGTTGTGAGACGGTCGGCAGAGACGCCGAGCGCCACCAAGTATTCCTTAGCCGCGCCAGCGCGCTTGGTACCCAAAGCCAGATTGTATTCGACCGTTCCACGCTCGTCGCAATGTCCCTCGATCTCAGCTTTCGATCGGCTGTGTTCTTTCAGCCAGTTGGCGTCGTCGCGCAAGAGGCCGCGCGCCTGTTCGTCGAGCTCGAAGGAGTCGAAAACGAAATGGATATCTTTGAGCGGTCCCTCTTCACCCGGTCCTAAGGTGCCTTGCTTGTAGCGCTCAAGGCTGCCGCCACCGGCCAACCCTTCCTCGCCGAGTCCGCCTGCCGTGCCTGCTGCCGCGCCTTTTTTCTTCGCGGAGCAGCCCACACTCATGAAGGCGAGCAGCAACCCCATGGCCGCCACCGCACGCATCCGCCGCACAGACATCATACCCCACCTCCATTCGCATGCATCATGCGTTGTTTTGCCCTACTCCAGCCAGCGTGACCAAGTCGGACTGGTATCATCTCCCCCCCCACGAGTCAATTGAACTTGGCTCGATCCCGTGTCGTCCGTGATGAACAGCTTCTTGCGTCCGCTACGGGACGAGCTGAACACCAGGTAGCGCCCGTCGGGCGCCCAACTCGGGTCTTCGTTGTTGCCACTGCCCTGGGTCAACTGGCGCGTATCACTCCCGTCGACCTTGGCGGTGAAGAGGTTGAATCCACCGTCGGAACGGCTGACGTAGGCGATGCGGTCACCTTTCGGTGACCAGGCCGGGGAGGTGTTGTAGTTGCCGCTGAACGTCACCCGTCGTGCTTCCCCGCCGTCCATACCGACGACGTAGATCTGTGGTCCGCCGGCGCGATTCGAGCAAAACGCCACCTGCCGCCCATCCGGCGACCAGCTCGGCGACACGTCGATGGCCCAGCTGTCGGTCAAACGCCGGATCAGCTTGCCGGCACGATCGACGAGCGCGATGTCGGCGTTCCCCTGGTCCTCGATGGTCAGCGCGATCTTGGAACCGTCGGGCGAGAACTTTCCCGCCAGATTCAGGCCCGCCCGCTGCGACACTCCCACCTCGCGGCCGCTGAGTAGATCGATGGCGTAGAGATCCGGGTTGCCGCGCTTGTAGGAGGTGTAGAGCAGCGTGTGATTGTCCGGGCTCCACGACGGCGACAGGTTCAGGGTCTGCGTCTTCGTCACTTGCTGCAAATCCCCGCCGTCCGGGCTCATCGCGTAGATCTCTTTAAGGCGGCCATCGCGCGTCGAGACGAAGGCGAAGCGCGAGTCGAATGGGCCACGCTCGCCGGTGAACTGGGCCATGACCTCGTCAGCGAATTTGTTGGCCATGCGCCGGAGCTCGCCCACCGAACCATGGTAACGCCGTCCGCTGAGTTGCCGGCGCTGGTAGACGTCGAAGAGCCGGATCTCGAGGGTCAGGTTGTCGCCGTCGATCGCGTATGCACCTTTGACCAAAGCCAGCGCCCCGATGACAGACCAGTTGTCAAAGTTGATGCTGTCGACGGTGTAGCCGGACGCCTCGGGCTTTTCGATGTACGCCGCCCGGTCGAGAACCTTGAAGTAGCCCGACAGCGTCAGGTCGGTGCTGACGATCTCGGCGAACTGGTTGGCGAGGGGGCTCCCCGGGCTGCTGGCGGAGAGGTTCTTGAGCGGTGACACCGCGATGGGGTAGCTGCGCGCCCCCGGGCCGAAGATGGTCCCGCGTACTTGCGCTTCGCCCGTTGCCAGCCACCCAAACACTGCCGCTGTCACCACCACTGTCACCAGCCACAATCGATTCATCGTCTCTCCATTCACATCTTGAGGTCATCGGGTCTGAAAACCAGTTCGACGTCGCTAAACTCCTTGCGGTACGCCTCGGGCGGCTGAGGCAGGGGATTGGCCGCGCGCACCGCCCGTTCCACCGAGGCATCGTAACTCGGGTCGCCGCTGGGGTGTGTGATGCGTACGTTGACCACTTCGCCGGTTTCGGTGATGTTGAAGCGGACGGATGCTTCCAAGGCGCGGCTGGCGCCGGCCCAAGCCCAGATCTGTTTGATGCGATTGATCATCTGGTTGTAGTACAGCAGATACTCAACGCCCTTGACAGTGCCGCCCGCGCCTTCACCGGGTCCCACGGAGATCGGCCCGCCGGGCTGCTCCGCGACTTTGCTGCCGGTGCCGGCGCCACGTTTGCCCACCTGTTCCTCGACGCGCTTGATGGCGGCGGCGAGGCGATCGTCACGCTGGCGTGCCGCCGCGGCTTCCTTGGCGGCGCCTTTGGCAGCTTCGGCCGCCTTCTTGGATTCCGTTGGTGCCTCCGGTTTTGCCGGTTCGGCCTTCGCCACGGCCTTCGGCTGTCCCGCCGGCTTGGCTGGCGGAGTGGGCGCTGGCCTGGCGACTGTCGGTGCAGGTGGCGGTTCGACCTTTTTCACTCTTGCCGCCAGCACGGCTTCATTCTCTTTCGGCTTGGCCTCGGGCTTTGGCGGCTCCGGCTTCGGTTGCGGCTTAGGTGCCTCCTTTACCGGTTCTGGCGGCGGCGGTTCAACCTTCTGGGGCTCCGGCTTGGGTTGTGGCGGCTTGGGCTCCTCGACCTTTGGTGGTGGCTTCGGCGGTTCCACCTTGGGAGCGGCCGCCAAAGGCGCTCCTTCGACTCGGCCTTTGCCACCGGCGATCACGTTGGTGCCGCCGATATGGTCGGGTGCAATCAGGTCCACCGTGTACGACCTCAGTGCCGGGGGCCGGTGCAAGAACGTGTGGGGGAGCAGCAGCAGCAGGGTGATGAACAAGAGGTGAGCGGCACCGGAGGCCAGCACCATCCACCACAGTCCGCGGTCCCACTCGGGTTGACCGACCGGGACGGGAAAGTCGTCGGTCATGGTCGGTTCACCGGTCCGGTGGCGGGCTGCCGGAAGGGAAGGGGGGAGTCATCCGGAGGCCTAGCGGTGGTCTTCCGCCGGTGGCTCAGTGACCATCCCGAGTCGTTCCACGCCGGCTCCTTTGACGGTGGCGATGACTCGCATCACCTCGCCGTAGCGGACGCTTTGGTCGGCGCGCAGGAAGACCTGACCGTCGGGCCGAGTTTTGAGGATCGCCTGCAGCTTGGGTCCCAGTTCGGAAATAGTCATCGGCGTGTCGTTCAAATACACCTGCCCGCTGCGATTCACGGCGACCACGAGTTGTTGCTCTTCCCCTGTGAGCGCTGCCGCTTTCACCTTGGGCAGGTTGATGTTCACGCCTTGTTGCAGGATCGGCGCCGTGACCATGAAGATCACTAGTAGGACCAGCATTACGTCCACCAGTGGCGTCACATTGATGTTCGAGATCGCCCCTCCGCCCTGTTCCTCGAAGGCCATCGGCCTGCTCCTACTTCAAAAAGTGACGTTCGGCGATGTTGAGAAATTCAGACGAGAAATTCTCCATTTCTGCCGACAGCACGCGAATCTGACGCGCGAAATGGTTGTACGCTATCACGGCGGGGATGGCAGCCACTAGGCCGCTGGCGGTGGCGATGAGCGCCTCGGCGATGCCGGGGGCGACTGCTTGAATGCTGGAGGATTGCGTGACGCTGAGGCCGCGAAACGCCGTCATGATCCCCCACACGGTTCCGAACAAGCCGATGAACGGCGTGGCGCTGGCCGTGGTCGCCAGAAACGTCAGGGCCCGTTCCAACCGCGTGATCTCCTGATTGATGGCGCGTTTCATCGCCCGCTCGACGTTCTCGATGCCGCCCAGCTCGGTGGTGAGCGCGGCTTCACCGGGGTTGTTCTGGCGCTTGGCCCGGGTCAGGCGGACCAGCTCCTGGTAGCCGGAGCGGAACACCTGCGCCACCGGGCTCTGCTTCAGCTCCTGACTGGCGGTGTGAATGGTGGTGAGATTCTTCGTGTCCCAGAAGATCTCAATGAAGCGTGCCGATTGTCGTCGCGCCACCCGCATCTGGCGGAGCTTGTAGAAAATGATCCCCCAGCTGAACACGGAGAAGAGAATCAAAACGTAGAGTACGAACTGGACCACGGGTCCAGCGCTGGTCACCATGGTGACCAGCCCTTCCTGCCGCAATGCACCCTCGCTCTGAGCGAAAGCGGCAGGAGCGAATGCCAAGAACATATACCGCCCTCTCGCCACCCAAATGAGCAGACGCTAGTATATGGGTCCTGGCGAGTCAACGTGCTGCGGCCTGCTGTGTGCTGCGGCCTGCCTGCGGCCTGCCTTGACTGCTTGGAACGAAGGTGGTTTACGAAGATCCTTCTGACTGACGCGTATTTTGGGAGACAAGGATGAGCATTAAGGTTGGTATCAACGGCTTTGGGCGAATCGGGCGAAACGTGTTGCGCGCCTGCTGGGAGGATCGCGACTTCGAATTCGTGGCGGTGAACGACATCACCAGCGCCCAAACGCTGGCGCATCTGTTGAAATACGACTCGGTCCACGGACGCTTTGCCCAGCCGGTGACTGCCGAGAAGGATGGGCTGGTCATCGGTGGACGCAAGGTTCGCGCGCTGAGCGAACGTGACCCCGCCAAGCTGCCCTGGGGCGAGCTGGGTGTGCAGGTTGTCCTCGAATGCAGCGGCTTGTTCACTTCCAAGGACAAGGCTGCGGTGCACTTGGCCGGCGGTGCGAAGAAAGTGCTCATATCGGCGCCGGCCAAGGGCGTTGATCTCACGATCTGTTACGGCGTCAACCACACCACCTACCGCAAGAACGACCACCACGTTCTGTCGAATGCCTCCTGCACCACCAATTGTCTGGCGCCGGTGGCTAAGGTGCTGCACGAGCACTTCGGCATCCGCCGCGCGCTGATGACCACGGTGCATTCCTACACCAACGATCAGCGCATCCTCGACCTGCCGCATTCCGACCTGCGCCGCGCCCGAGCCGCCGCCTTGTCGATGATTCCGACGACCACAGGAGCGGCGCGTGCCGTTGGTGAGGTCTTGCCCGAACTGAAGGGGCGCCTCGACGGCATGGCCGTTCGCGTGCCGACAGCGAACGTATCATTGGTCGATTTGGTGGCGGAGCTGGACAAGAAGACGACCGAAGCCGAGATCAACCAGGCCATGCAAGCGGCGGCGGAGGGGCCGCTGAAGGGCGTCCTCGCCTACTGTACCGAACCGCTGGTGTCGATCGACTTCAACGGCAGTCCGTTCTCTTCGATCTTCGACGCGGAGTTGACCAAGGTGATGGACGGCAACTTCATCAAGATCCTCTCCTGGTACGACAACGAGTGGGGCTTCTCCAAGCGCATGGGGGACGTGACGAAGTTGATCGGCGGTAGTCTCTGAGGGCAGGGGCGTGCGCAGCATCGATCAAATCGCGCTCGCCAATACGCGCACCTTCATCCGCGTGGACTTCAACGTGCCGCTGAAGAACGGTGTGGTCGCCGATGCCACCCGTATCGAGGCGGCGCTGCCGACGCTGCGCTATGCCTGCGACCACGGGGCGCGGCTGGTTCTCGCATCACATCTCGGCCGGCCGAAGGGAAAACCCCAGCCCGAGTTCAGTCTGGCGCCGGTCGCCGTCAGCCTCTCCAAGCTGTGCGGACAGGAGGTGCGGTTGGCGCCGGATTGCGTCGGCGATGAGGTCGAGCGGCTGGTGAACGCCCTGGCGCCGGGCGCCGTCCTGCTCCTCGAAAACCTGCGCTTCCACCCGGAGGAAGAGGCCAACGACGACGGCTTTTCCCGACAGTTGGCGCGCCTGGCCGATGTCTACATCAATGATGCGTTCGGGACGGCGCACCGCGCCCATGCCTCGACCGTCGGCATGGTGCGCTACGTGAAGGAACGCGGTGCCGGCTTCCTGATGCAAAAGGAATGCGAGTACCTGGGCCGGGTGCTGCATGACCCGCAACGTCCGGTGATCGCGATCCTCGGCGGGGCCAAGGTCTCCGACAAGATCAAGGTGGTCGATCACCTGATCGACAAGGTCGACGGCCTGCTGATCGGCGGCGCCATGGCGTACACGTTCCTGCTGGCGCAGGGCAAGGCGGTCGGCACGTCGCGGGTCGAAAGCGATATGCTCGAGGTGTCGCGGGCGGCGCTCGCCAAAGCCGCGCAGCGGGGGATCCCCCTGCTCCTGCCGGTGGATCACGTTGTTGCCGACGCGCCCGAGGCGGAGGGCGCTGCCAGCGTCGTGGCGGGGGATATACCGTCGGGCAAGATGGGTCTGGACATCGGCCCGCAAACCGTGCGCCGGTTCCGTGAAGAGATCGGCCGCGCCCGCACGATTTTCTGGAACGGTCCCCTCGGCCTGTTCGAGAAGAAGGCATTTGCGGCCGGCACGATGGCCATCGCCGAAGCCCTGGCGACAAGCAGTGCCGTCACCGTGGTCGGGGGCGGCGATTCGATTGCGGCGCTGTCCGCATCGGGGTGCGCGGACAAGATCAGCCACATCTCTACCGGCGGCGGCGCATCGCTGGAGTTCCTGGAAGGCCGCACGCTGCCTGGCGTTGCCGCCCTGGAGGCGCGATGAGTCTGTCACGCGTGCCGCTGATCGCCGGCAACTGGAAGATGTACGGCACGCGGCGGGAGGCCGTGGCCTTGGCCGAGGGCATCAAGGCCGGTATGGCCGATGTGTCGGGGCGCGATGTATTGGTAGCTCCGCCGTTCACGGCGCTGGAGCCGGTTGCCGCTGCCTTGCAGGGCAGCCAGGTGTTGGTGGCGGGGCAGAACCTGCACTGGGAGCCCAAGGGGGCGTTCACCGGCGAGGTCTCGGGGCCGATGTTGCGCGAGGCCGGCTGTACACACGTCATCATCGGGCACTCCGAGCGGCGCCAGTACTTCGGCGAGACGGACGAGACGGTGGCGAAGAAGGTGGCGAGCGCGCAGGCGCATGGCCTGGTGCCGATCGTGTGCGTCGGCGAGAGCTTGGAGGAGCGCGAGGCGCGCCGCACCCTGGCAGTGGTCGAGCGGCAGCTGCGTCACGGATTGCTGAAGCGGGATGCGGCTGCTATACGGGCGCTGGTCATAGCGTATGAACCGGTGTGGGCGATCGGCACGGGGAAGGTCGCGACCCCAGAGCAAGCGCAAGAGGTTCACGCGTTCATTCGTCGGATGCTGGCTGAGTTGGGCGGTGCGGAAGCGGGGCTGGCCTGCCGGGTGTTGTATGGCGGCAGCGTCAAACCGGACAATATCGACGTCTTGATGCGGCAGCCGGACATCGATGGTGCGTTGGTGGGTGGCGCCAGCTTGCAGGTTGAGTCGTTCGTGCGCATAGTCAAGTTCGTCGCTTGAGGGAAAGCATGTTCACGTTGATTGTGATTATTCACGTTATCTGCTGTTTGTTCCTGATCGGAGTCGTGCTCTTGCAGCAAGGGAAGGGCGCCGACATGGGGGCGGTCTTTGGCGGCAGCAGTTCGACCATCTTCGGCAGCAGCGGGGCGGGAAACTTCCTGACGCGCCTGACCACCGGCGCGGCGGTGGTCTTCATGTTGACCTCGCTGACCTTGACCTACGCCTCGGCGCGCCGGCTCAGTTCGACGGTGTTCGACGCCGGCCCGCTGCCCGAGCCGCCACCGCTGAGCGCGCCGGCCAATCCGGAAGGCCAGCCGCCGGCAGCCGAACCACAAGGGGCACAGCCCCCAGCCGCCGCACCGGTACCGCAGGCCGCCGCGCCCGCGGAGCCGCCGCCGGCGAACTAGGCCCGAGCACGACTCACGATTCACGAGCACGAATCACGATCCCATGCGAGGATGGCGGAACAGGCAGACGCGCTAGTTTGAGGGGCTAGTGGGGTAAAACCCGTGGGGGTTCAAGTCCCCCTCCTCGCATCCTTATTCCCTCGAAATCCCGGAAGCTTGTTCCGCCCCCGACCTTTGGGGGGCCAATTGGGGGGCCAAATCGGCGAGTTTTCGGAGTTGATCGGCCCCCTCACTTCGCATCCATTTGCCGTAGTGCTTCCGGAGCGTCTCGAACCGCACCCCCGTTTGCTCTTCGAGCCAGACGGGATTCATCCCACGCGACATCAACAAGGAGACGTAGCTATCTTTCGTCGAGTACAAACCGCGGACCGGCAGCCCGAGCACCCGGAGGCAGTGATACCAGTGCGTCGAGAACGCCTTCGGTTCGATCGGCCTACCATCCAGGTTCGTGAACACCGCCGCATCCGGCCGCAGGTTTAGCGGTTGGATCTCTCGAAGGATC
>DASVHW010000458.1 GCA_036382395.1 Candidatus Binatia bacterium
CGGACAGGGCTCTGGCCACACCGCGATTGAGTCCCACGTCACGTTCGGGGTTGTGCATTTCCTGTTGTATGACAGGTGGTGTCCCGACTGGCTCCGCCTGGGTCGGTGGGGTGGGCGCTGGTTGCACCGGTCGATCGGCTCGTGCGACCGCGGGCCCGCGGGGGGCCACGGCCGCTACGGGCGCTGCCCGCGGCGCCGCCGGTTGCGCTGCCGGTTGCGCCGCGGCTGGTGCCGCCGGTACCGGTAGCGCGTGTTGCGGCACGTTACGGGAAGAGACCTCCTGGGCATCCTTGGCCGGGAGAGCATGCAGCCATGAGAATAATGCCACCACGATGCCGACGGCGACCAGGGTGGCGGAGACGGCGCCGACCATCAGCGCGGCGTTGAGAACCTTCCCCAGACCCTGCTTCGGCGGCGGCGAAGGGGTCGATGCATCGCGAGTACTGTCCATGAGCGGGATCCAAGGTTGTTCTACACCAAGTGACTGGGCAGAAGCGAGCGAATTGCGACAAGCCTTGAGACCCGTGCAGTTCCCTTGCTATCCAATAGGTATGGAAACTCCGCGGTCCGCTACCGCCGAGATGCCCGCGGCGGATCATCGGTCCGGCTTCGTCGCCATCATCGGTCGCCCGAACGTTGGCAAATCGACGCTGCTGAATCAGTTGCTCGGTCAGAAGGTGGCTATCGTCACGCCGAAGCCGCAGACCACGCGCAGCCGCGTCATGGGCATCATGACTTCGCCGCAGGCCCAGATCATCTTCATCGACACGCCCGGTTTGCATCGGCCGCGCAACTTGATCAACCGCCGCATGGTGGAAGTGGCGGAACGGGCGGCGGACGAGGCGGACCTGCGCCTGTGGGTGGTGGATGCCGCGGCAGGGATCACCGTGCCGGACCGCAAGGTCGCCGAGCGGCTCCAGGCGGGTAAGGCGCAGACGTGCGTGGTGCTGAACAAGATCGATCGCCTCCCACGCAACGCCCTGTTGCCCTTGATGGCGGAACTCGATCGGATATTGCCGGGGCGGGACGTCATCCCCGTCAGCGCGCTGCGCAAAACCAATTTCGACGAGCTCATCGCGCTGATCGTGCGCTTGCTCCCCGAAGGGCCACGGTATTACGACCCGGAAGCGTTCACCGATCAGACGGAGCGCATGCTGGCGCAGGAAGTCATCCGCGAGAAAGTGCTCCTGCAAACAGAGGCGGAGGTGCCGTATGCGGTTGCCGTCAGCATCGATCAGTTCGAAGACAAGCCCAATGTCGCCGTGATCTCGGCCACCATCCACGTCGAGCGCAATTCCCAAAAGGGGATACTGATCGGCGCGGGTGGCCGGCGCATCAAAGAAATCGGCCGCGCGGCGCGGCTGGAGTTGGAGCAGATGCTCGACCGCCGCGTGTACCTGGAACTGTTCGTCCGCGTGCAGGAAGGGTGGACCAAACGCGAAGCCTTGCTGAAGGAATTCGGGGTGTGACCGCATGAACGCCGAAGCCCTCAGTCCTGAAGCGTCGGAAGCGACGAGCCCGCGCCTCCCGGTGGTCGCCATCGTCGGACCGCCCAACGCCGGCAAGTCGACGTTGTTCAACCGTTTGGTGCATACGCAGCGGGCCATTGTCGACAGCCGGCCCGGGGTGACGCGGGACCGCAACATCGCCACCGCGGACTGGGGCGGAAGGAAATTTCTCCTCGTGGACACCGGCGGCTTCGAAGAGAAGGAAGGCTCATCGCTGGCGGCGGCGGTGCGGACGCAGAGCCTGCGGGCGGCGGAAGAAGCCGACGCCGTGATCGTTCTGCTCGACGGGCGCGCCGGCTTGAGTCCGTTGGACCGCGATCTGGTCGAGCGCCTGCGCCCGCTGCGCACCCCTGTGTTCTACGCCATCAACAAGCTCGACACGCCGGGGCACGATGACCAAGCGGCGGACTTCTTCGCCCTCGGCCTGCCGTTGGTATTCCCCATCTCCGTGGCGCACGGGCGCGGCATCACCGATCTGATGGATCATGTGCTGGAGCAGCTCCAAGAACCGGCCGCGGCCGCGGCGCCGGCAGCGCGGGGCGCCGTGAACCTGGCGATCGTGGGCCGGCCGAACGTCGGCAAGTCCTCGCTGCTCAACTGTATCCTCGGCTTCGAACGGGCCATCGTCGACGCCACCCCGGGCACCACGCGCGACGCCATCGACACCGCCTTTTGCGCCGGCGACCAGCCGTACATATTGGTCGACACCGCCGGGATCCGCCGCCGCCCGCGCGTGTACGAGCAGGTGGAACGGGCCAGCGCGGCGCGCGCGCTGCGTGCCCTCGATCGCGCCGAGGTCGCGGTTGTGGTCATCGATGCCGTCGAGGGGATGACCGAGCAGGATGCGCGCATCGCCGGATACGCCTGGGAACGCGGGCGTGGCTTGCTGTTTGTGGTGAACAAGTGGGATGCCGTGCCGCGTGCCGAGCGCAAAGGCGCACGGGTCCTTGCCTTGCTGCGAGACCAGTACCCGACGCTGGGTGAGGTGCCAGTGGTCTTCCTCTCCGCGCTCACCGGAGCGGGCGTCAATGATCTGTTCCCGGCGCTGAAGAAGCTGGTGGCCGCGCACCGGCGGGAAATGCGCACCGTGCGGCTCAACGAACTGCTCGGCGAGGTCACCCGCGCCCAGGCGCCGCCGAGCGTGCACGGCAAACGGCCGCGGTTCTTCTATGCCGCGCAGACCGGCATCGCGCCGCCGACGATCACCATCTTCACCAGTGCTCCGGAGCTGGTGCCGCCCACATACGAGCGCTACCTGATCAACGCCTTTCGATCGGCTTTCGACCTGCAAGGCACGCCGGTGCGCTTGCACCTCCGGCGCCGGCCGAGAGCTAAAGACCAAGGCCCGAAGTCCAAACCCCGGGCCTGAGCCAGACTCAGGACTCAGCACTTTTCTTCCTGCAGGCGGTAGCTGGCGGCGTATTCGACGTACTGCGCCGCCGACGATTGCAGTTGCGCCAGTTCCTCCGGCCGCAGCGGGCGTGAGACTTTAGCCGGGCTGCCCATGACCATGTGCCCCCGAGGAATCTTCGTGCCTGGCGCCACCAGCGAGCCGGCGGCAACCAAGCAGTCCTCTTCGATCTCGACGCCGTCCATGACGATGGCGCCCATGCCGATGAGGCAGCGATCGGCGATACGACAGCCGTGCAGGATGACTCCGTGGGCTACGGTGACGTCGTCTCCGATAAATGTTCCCCAGCGGCCGCGGGTAACGTGGACGGTGGAGTTGTCCTGAATGTTGGTCCGCGCCCCGATGCGGATGTGGTACACGTCGCCGCGAATGACGACGTTGAACCACACGCTGGCTTGCGCCCCGATCTCGACATCGCCAATGACCTGCGCGCTCGGGTTGACGTAGGCGCTCGGATCCACCTGCGGGAGACGGCCCTTGTACGGAATCAACATGGGAGGACGGTAGCGAAATTTCCGGCGGCCCTCAAATAGGTAAAAAACAAACGGCAACGGCAAGGTGAAAAGAGAAAGTCATCTCTCTCCGGGCGCCGGTTTCGCATTTCGGGTTTTCTGTTGGTGGTTTGTCCCGCGGCGCTGTTCGGCCTTCCTCCACAACATGTAGTAGGCCCGGAAGACTTCTTGCCAAACCGGTAGCGCTTTGCTAGTAGAATCCATGCTTCTGAGAACCCCTGTTTCGACCTGGTTTCGCAGGCCCACTCGCGCTTCAGCCGGTGGGCTTGCGCGCCTGTGGAGAGAAGAAATGGCGACCGGAGGACGGTGTGATGTTCAGCAATGATCTGCCCGAAGGCCTGACCTTTGACGATGTGTTGCTGCTGCCGGCGCAATCGGATTTCTTGCCGCGCGAGGCCGACTGCAGTACCCAACTGACGCGCCAGATCAAGCTGAACGTTCCGCTGATCAGCGCCGCCATGGATACGGTGACGGAATCGCGCACCGCCATCGCCATGGCGCAGGCAGGCGGCATTGGCGCCATCCACCGGAATTTGTCCATCGAGGAGCAAGCCCTGGAAGTCGAGAAGGTGAAGAAGTCCGAGAGCGGCATGATCCTCGATCCGGTGACCGTGGATCCGGATCAACGCATCGTCGACGCCCTCGAGATCATGCGCCGCTACCATATCTCCGGACTGCCGGTCACCCAGGCCGGGAAGCTGGTGGGCATTCTGACGAACCGGGACCTGCGCTTCGAAAAACGCCTGGATCGCAAGGTGCGCGAGGTCATGACGTGCGAGAACCTCATCACCGGCCGGCCCGGCATCGGCCTGGAGGAAGCCAAGGAAATCCTGCACGCCAACCGCATCGAGAAACTGCTCATCGTGGACGGTGAAAGTCATCTCAAGGGACTCATCACGGTCAAGGACATCCAAAAGGCGGCGCAGTTTCCCCACGCCTGCAAAGATCATCTCGGCCGCCTGCGGGTGGCCGCCGCCGTGGGCACGGGCGACGACCGGCTGGAACGTGTCAACGCGCTGGTGCGCGCCGGCGCCGACGCGCTGGTCATCGACACGGCGCACGGGCATACGGCCAACGTCATCGAGACCCTGCAGGAAATCAAACGCAACCATCCCACCGTGGAAATCATCGCCGGCAACGTCGCCACCGAGGACGGGGCGCGCGCCCTGGCCCGTGCCGGTGCGGATGCCATCAAGGTCGGCATGGGTCCGGCGTCGATCTGTACGACCCGGGTCATCTCCGGCGTCGGCGTGCCGCAACTGACGGCGATTGCGGACTGCGCCAAGGTGGCCCGTGACTTCGGCATACCGGTCATCGCCGACGGCGGCATCAAGTACTCGGGCGACATCACCAAGGCGCTGGCGGCCGGTGCGCACCTGGTGATGATCGGCGGTTTGTTTGCCGGCACCGAGGAGAGCCCGGGAGAGACCATCCTGTACCAGGGCCGTACGTACAAGCTCTATCGCGGCATGGGTTCGCTCGAAGCCATGCGCGAGCGCGAAGGCAGCCGCAACCGCTACATGCAGGACGACGAATGGGAACAGATGAAGCTCGTGCCCGAAGGCATCGAAGGCCGCGTGCCACACAAAGGCCCACTCTCCTTCATCGCCACCCAACTGGTGGGCGGCCTCAAGGCCGGTATGGGGTACTGCGGCTGCCGTACCATCACCGAGTTGCATGAAAAGGCGCGCTTCGTGCGCGTATCGACCGCCTCGTTGGAGGAAAGCCACGTGCACGATGTCTTCATGACGAAAGAGCCGCCGAATTACCGAAGAGAATGAAGCGGTCAGCGTTGAGCCATCAGCTATGAATCGGAAGGGGAGGATGTGGGAATGACTTCATGCAGCGGTGTTTGCGGCCGGAATCTTGTCTCTGAGCTGAAAGCTGACAGCTGATCGCTGCCCGCTCACCCATGATCCTCATCCTCGACTTCGGCGGGCAGTACACCCAGCTCATCGCCCGGCGCGTGCGTGAGGCGCGGGTGTACTGCGAGATCCATCCGTATTCCTTGGCCCTGGACAAGATCAAAGCGATGCAGCCGGAGGGCATCATCCTCTCCGGCGGCCCCGCCAGTGTGTATGAAGACAACGCTCCGCTTCCCGACCGCGGCGTTACCGAGCTGGGCGTGCCCGTGCTTGGGATTTGTTACGGCATGGGCGTGCTGACCCTGTTTGCTGGCGGTGAGGTGGCGCGCGCGCCGCGGCGCGAATACGGCCGGGCCGATCTGATCGTCGACGACACCCGTGATCTGCTCGCCGGACTCGACAGCGGCGCGACACCGGTGTGGATGAGCCACGGCGACAAGATGGCACGCATGCCCCGCGGCTGGCAGGTGCTGGCGCACAGCGCCAACTCGCCGATCGCGGCCTTCGCCGACGCCGACCGCCGCCTGTTCGGTGTCCAGTTTCACCCCGAGGTCGCCCACACGCCTCGCGGCAAGGAGGTGCTGGCCAACTTTCTGTTCCGCGTGTGCCGCGCCACGGCCGATTGGACGATGGAGAACTTCGTCGAACGCGAAAGCGCGCGCATGCGCGAACGCGTCGGTGGCGCCGGCGTGGTCTGCGGGCTGAGTGGCGGCGTCGACTCCACCGTGACCGCCGCCCTGGTGCACCGCGCCATCGGCGACCAGCTCACCTGCATCTTCGTGGATAACGGCGTGTTGCGGCTGGACGAGGCGCAGCGGGTGATGGGGTTTCTGCGGCGGAGTTTCCATTTCCGCATCAAGATGGTGGCGGCGGGAGCGCGCTTCTTGGAGCGGCTCAAGGGTGTCGAGGACCCGGAGCGGAAACGGCGGATCATCGGCGTCACCTTCATCGAGGTGTTCGAAGAAGAAGCGCGGGCGCTGCCCAACGTCACGTTCCTGGCCCAGGGCACGCTGTATCCCGACGTCATCGAATCGGTGTCGTTCAAAGGACCGTCGGCGACCATCAAGAGCCATCACAATGTCGGCGGCCTGCCTGAGCGCATGCATCTCAAATTGATCGAGCCGCTGCGCGAGCTGTTCAAGGATGAGGTGCGGCAGTTGGGAGAGGTGCTCGGCATCCCGGCAACCATCGTCGGCCGGCATCCCTTTCCCGGACCGGGGCTGGCCATTCGCGTGCTCGGCGAGGTTACGGCCGAACGTGTTGCCGTGCTGCAAGCGGCCGAAGCCATCGTCGACGAAGAGATCCGCGCCGCCGGTTTGTACGATCGGCTGTGGCAAGCCTTCGCGGTGCTGCTGCCGGTACGGACGGTGGGGGTCATGGGCGATGCGCGCACCTACGACAACGTCATCGCCATCCGCGCCGTGGAAAGCGTCGACGGCATGACCGCAGACTGGGCCCGCCTGCCTGCCGACCTGCTGGCCCGCCTGTCGAGCCGTCTGATCAACGAAGTCGGTGGCGTGAATCGCGTCGTCTATGATATTTCATCGAAGCCCCCGGCGACCATCGAGTGGGAGTGAGGGGAAGACGGAAAAGAAGGGTTCTAGGGATCGAGGGTTCAAGGGTTCGAGGGGAAGACTCCCTTGAACCCTAGGTTGGGTAGGGGTTGAGGGGCAATGTCGTTCGTTCATCTGCACGTCCACACGAAGTATTCGCTGCTCGATGGAGCGAACAAGACCGAGGCGTTGATCGCCGCAGTCAAGGCGGCGGGCATGCCGGCGGTGGCCATTACCGATCACGGCAACATGTTCGGCGCCGTCGAGTTCTACCAGAAGGCCGTGGGCGAGGGCGTCAAGCCGATCCTCGGCTGTGAAGTGTACGTCGCCCCGAAGAGCCGCAAGGACAAGGGCGGCGGCCGCGCCGACGACTTTGAAGCCGGCGGCAATCATCACCTCATCCTGCTGGCCATGAACCAGGAAGGCTATCGCAATCTCTGCCGCCTGGTGACCCTGGGCTACACCGAAGGCTTCTACTACAAACCCCGGATCGACAAGGAGTTGCTGCGCCAGTACAACGGCGGCCTCATCGCCTTGTCCGGTTGCCTGGCCAGCGAGGTGAACCAGGCGATCGCCGCCGGCAGCATCGATCGCGCCCGCGCCGTGATGGAGGAATACCGCACCCTCTTCGACGACCGCTACTACATCGAGGTGCAAGACAACCACTTGCCGCAGCAGGAACGCGCCAACGTGGAACTCATCCGCCTGGCGCAGGAGCTGAGTCTGCCGCTCGTCGCCACCAATGACTGCCACTATCTTCAGCCCGCCGATGCCAAGGCCCACGAGGTGCTGCTCTGCATCCAGACGGGCAAGACGTTCAACGACGAGAAGCGCTGGCGCTTCGAAACCGATCAGCTCTACGTGAAGCAGCCGGAGGAGATGCGTGCGGCCTTCGCCCACTGCCCGGAGGCCGTCAGCAACACGCTGGCGATCTCCCAGCGCTGCAACTTCGAGCTGACCTTCGGCAAGTACCAGTTCCCCGTCTTCGCCACGCCGAATGCGGAGAGTCTCGAGGACCACCTCGATAGCGTGGCGCGCGAAGGCCTCGCCCAAAGGCTGGTCCGCTTGCGGGCCCAGGAAGGGTGGGACGCCGAGCGCGAGCGTCTCTATCGCGATCGCTTCGACGTGGAACTCAAGATCATCAAGGAAATGGGGTTTGCCGGCTACTTCCTGATCGTTGCCGACTTCACTAACTATGCCAAACGCCAGGGAATCCCGGTCGGTCCGGGGCGAGGCTCGGCCGCCGGCAGTCTGGTAGCGTATGGGCTCGGCATCACCGACATCGATCCGATCCCGTACCACCTGCTGTTCGAGCGCTTCTTGAACCCGGAACGCAAGTCGATGCCCGATATCGACATGGACTTCTGCTTCGAACGCCGCGAGGAGGTCATCCAGTACGTGCGCCAGAAGTACGGCGACGACCGTGTGGCGCAGATCATCACCTTCGGAACCCTGAAGGGGAAGCAAGCCATCAAGGACGTCGGCCGGGTCCTCGATTTTCCCTTTGCCGAAACCGACCGCATGGCCAAGCTCTACCCCGCCCCGAAGCAGGGCAAGGACTTTCCGCTGGCGCAGGCCTTCAAGATGGAGCCCCGGCTGCAGGAGCTGCGCAATCGCGGCGAGCGCGAGGAGCAGCTGTTCGCCTACGCCGAGCGCCTCGAGGGGTTGCTGCGGCACGCCTCCAAGCACGCCGCCGGCATCGTCATCGGCGCCGGCCCGCTCATCGAAAGCCTGCCGCTGTTCATGGACAAAGACGGCGCGGTGATGACGCAGTACCCGTACAGCGACGTCGATGCGATCGGATTGATCAAGTTCGACTTCCTCGGGCTCAAGACGCTCACCATGATCGACAAGGTGGTGCGCCGTGTGCGTGAGAATCGCGGTGTCAGCGTCGATTTCAGCACCCTGCCACTCGATGACCGCGCCACCTACAAGCTGACCGCGAAAGGCGACACCGTCGGCGTCTTTCAGCTGGAGAGCGGCGGGATGCGCAAGCTGCTCACCCAACTGCGGCCGACGATGTTTGAAGATCTCATTGCCGTGTTGGCATTGTTCCGGCCCGGACCGCTCGACAGCGGCATGGTGGAGCAGTTCATCAAGCGTAAGGACGGCAAGGAGCCGATCAAGTACTTGCACCCGGCGCTCGAACCGATCCTGCGCGACACCTACGCCGTCATCGTCTACCAGGAACAGGTCATGCAGATCGCGCAGGTGCTGGCAGGCTACTCGCTGGGCGACGCCGACAACCTGCGCCGTGCCATGGGGAAGAAGAAAAAGGCCGAGATGGAGCGCGAGAAGGAGCGCTTCATCAAGGGCGCCGTCGCGCGCCAGGTGGCGGAGAAGCTGGCGCGCGAGATCTTCGAGCAAATGGAAACCTTTGCCGCCTACGGCTTCAACAAATCGCACTCGGCGGCCTACGCGCTCATCTCGTACCAGACGGCGTACCTGAAAGCACATTTCCCGGAAGAGTTCATGGCCGGCCTGCTGACGCTCGAGATGGGCGATACGGACAAGACCTACAAGAACATCGCCGAATGTCGCGAGCGCGGTATCGCCATTCTGCCTCCGGACGTGAACGAGAGCCGCGAGGACTTTACCGTGGGCCAGCCGCGTGAAGACGGCCGGCGGCCGATCCGTTTCGGCTTGGGCGCCGTCCGCGGTGTCGGCTCGAAAGCCGTGGAAGGCATCATCGCCGCGCGCGAGGAGGGCGCATTCACCTCGCTGGCCGATTTCTGTAAGCGGGTCCAGACTCAGCAGGTGAACAAGCGGGTGATGGAAAGCCTGATCAAGTGCGGCGCCTTCGATTTCAGCGGCGAGCCGCGCCGGCGTCTGCTGGAAGGGCTGGACCGAACCTGCCAATGGGCGGGGCAGGGGCCTCGCGTCGAGGAACTGAACCAGATGGGGCTGTTTGCGCCCGGCAGCATCAAGGTGACGGCCGCGCAGCCGCCGCCGCTGCCGGACGTGCCCGAGTGGGAGATGAAAGAGCGCCTGCGTGCCGAGCGTGATGCCATCGGCTTCTTCATCACCGGACACCCGCTCGACAAGTACGTCCGCGACCTGAAGCGCTTCGCCGACGCCACCACCGCCAATCTGCGCAGCCGCGCGCACCAGGAAAAGGTCAAGCTCGGCGGCGTCATCCTCACGCGCAAGCTGAAGAACAGCCGCAAAGGCGACCGCTACGCCACCCTCAGCCTGGAAGACCAGTGGGGAATGGTCGAGGTGATTGCGTGGCCGGAGACGTACCGGCGGTGCGAGAGCGCCATCCATTCCGACGAGCCGGTGTTTGTGACTGGCACGCTCGAGCTCAGCGAGGAGCGCTGTCAGGTCATCGCCGACGAGGTATCGGTGTTGCTGGAGGCGCGCGAAAAGGCAGCCAAGGAAGTGCATTTTGCGTTGCAGGCCGAGCGTCTCAGCGACGAGCGCCTCCGCACGCTGCGCCAGACGCTGACACAGCACCACGGTCCGTGCAGCGCCTTCCTCCATCTGCTGCTGCCCAACCGGACGGAAACCGTGATCGCGTTGCCGGCTGAGTTGAAAGTCGCACCGACCGAGCGCATGCTGGAAGACGTGGATCGCTTGTTCGGCGATGGGGTGACTTCATTCCTGTAGAGTCCAACGAACGCGGCAGGCGACGCCGCGGGTCACAGGCGCAGCAGCCCGCGCATACGTATAGCGGCGACAAGACGCTCACCGAGCGCGCCGTGCTGGTCGGCACCATACGTGCGGGCGACAGCCTGCTCAGCGGCGAGGAATCTCTCGCCGAGTTGGAGCGGTTGGCTGGGACCGCCGGCGTCACCGTGATGGCGAAGGCGCTCCAGACGCTGCGCCGCATTCACCCCGCAACCTTCATCGGATCGGGCAAGGTCGAAGAAGTTCGCCAGTTGATCGAGGAGCGCGGCGCCAACGTCACGATGTTCGACGATGCCCTGTCTCCGGCGCAGCAGCGCAATCTGGAGAGCGCCCTGCGTGTCAAGGTGGTCGACCGCAGCCAGCTCATCCTCGACATCTTCGCGCAGCGCGCCCACAGCCTCGCGGGCAAGCTGCAGGTGGAGCTGGCGCAGCTGCAGTACCTGCTCCCCCGCCTGACGCGGCAGTGGCAGCATCTGTCGCGTCTGGGCGGCGGTGTCGGGACACGCGGTCCGGGTGAGACGCAGTTGGAGGTCGACCGCCGCCGTGTGCGCGAGCGCATCGCCGCACTGCGCCGTCGCCTGGGCGAAGTCGCGCGCACGCGTCGCCTGCACCGGGAAAGCCGCGCCCAGGTGCCGTATGCGATGGTGGCGCTGGTCGGCTACACCAACTCGGGCAAATCGACCCTGATGAACCGCCTCACAGCCGCCGGTGTGTTGGTGGAGGACAAGCTGTTCGCCACCCTCGATCCCACCGTGCGCCGGCTGAACCTGCCGAGCGGCGCCGTGGCGCTGTTGATCGACACGGTGGGATTCATCAACAAGCTGCCGCACGGCTTCGTCGACGCCTTCAAGAGCACGCTGGAAGAGGTGCGTACCGCGGACCTCTTGCTGCACGTCGTCGACGCCAGCAGCGAGCACGCGGTGGAACAGACGCGGGTGGTGGAACAGGTGCTGGGCGAACTCGGGGCGGGCAAGACGCCCCGCATCACGGTCCTCAACAAGATCGATGTGCTGCCTCCAGGGCACCGGCCGTTTGGCAGCGAGCTGGCGAGCTGCCCCATCTCGGCGCGCTCCGGCGACGGCGTCGCCGAGCTGTTGCAGGCCATTGACGGGGCATTGCAGGCCGGGCGGGAGCGCTTGCACATCCGTATTCCCGCCACGCGTGGTGACTTGGTGGCGCGCCTGCACCAGGGCGGCACGGTGTTGCGTGAGGAGTACGAGGACGGCCAAGTGGAGGTGACGGCGCTGGTGCCGCCGAAGCTGGCCGGCCAGGTGCGCAAAGCCGTCGGCCGGCAGCAGTTGACAGCCGGCGGACAAATGGGTCAAAGCCTGCCGGAATGACACGGCTTGTGGCTGTCCGCCGGGCCCCCGGTTCGGCAAAGCGCGCGATGCGAGGGTGGGCCTCACGATGCTGACGTTGCCGAACTTCCTCACCCTGCTGCGGATCATCGCCATCCCGGTCTTTCTCATCCTGGTCAACGACCACCACTATGCGGCAGGGATGGTGCTGTTTGTCGCGGCGGGGATCACCGACACCATCGATGGGGTGATTGCGCGGTTGACCGATAGCAAGAGTGCGCTCGGTGCCACCTTGGATCCGTTGGCGGACAAGCTGCTGCTGATCAGCTCGTTCGTGGTCCTGACGTGGGTCGGGGTCATTCCGGCGTGGCTCATGATTCTGGTGCTGACGCGGGACGTGGTCATACTCACCGGCTATCTCGCCATCTACTTTGTCAGCACGCCGATGGAGTTGAATCCGACGCCGGTCAGTAAGCTGAACACTTTTCTGGAGATGACGGTGATCGGCTTTGCGCTGCTGACCTTGGCGCGACCCGACATTCCGATGGCGCGTGTCAACCTGGTCACGTGGTACCTCACCGCGGCCACCATCACCATTTCGGGCGTGCACTATGTCTACAGCGGCTTGCTGTGGTATCAGCGACAAGGGACAGTGAGCGTGACCGAAGCATCCAAGCGGGGAAGGGAAACGGCCTGATGGTGAGAAGACTGCTCCTGACCGCCCTCGCAATGAGTGTCGTGTCGCCGGCCTGTGGCGAGGTCACGGCGAGTCAGGTGGTGAGCCAAGTACGCCAGCTCGCACAGACGACGCGCAAGTGGGGCGACCGCGAGCAACGGTTGAAGCTGCGCATCGTCGATCGACGCGGCGGTGAGCGGACGCGCGACCTCGTCATTTTCATGAAGAAGTATCCGGACGATCGGAACCGCACCATTCTCTTCTTCGAGTCGCCACCGGAGGTGAAAGGTGTCGGCCTCCTCCAATGGGGCGACTCGCACGCCAAGGACGAGCAGTGGCTCTATTTGCCGGAGCTGAAACGTGTCCGGCAGATCAGCGCGGGAGCCAAGCACGAGAGCTTTGTCGGTACCGACTTCAGCTACGATGATCTCGCCATCATCAGCGAGATCACCGACTGGACCGACGCCGACGCGCGCACCAGCCTGCTGCGTGACGAGACCGTGGACGGTCACCTCTGCCACGTCCTCGAGTACACGCCCACGGGCAAAGACCTCAACTACAGCAAGATTCTCGACTGGGTCACGGCGGACGATCTGGTCACGTTGAAGTTCGAGATGTACGACAAGTCGGCCCGGCTGGAGAAAGTGCTGGCATTGAGTGACATCCGCAAGATCGGGGAGATCCCGACCGCCTTCCACATGGAGATGCAGAACACGCAGGGGGGCAGCCACACCGTGGTGGACTTCAGCGAGGTCAAGTACGACACGGCGCAGAGCGACGACCGGTTCACCCAGCGCGCCTTGGAGCACGGGCTGTGACGGTGTTGAAGGATGTCTTCGGCGCTCGGCTGACTTGAAACAACGCAGAGAGGCGGAAGATGAATCTCAGCGGCATCGCGGCGCTCTTGCGAACACCTCATTTATTGTATTGCGAATGAGAGACTACGACGGGCCGCAACCGGCGCGACCCTCGGCGAGGATGGCGTCGAGCTGGGCCAGAGCCGTTTGGCGATCCAGGCCGACGAGTATCCCCCGCATGCCGAGCGCCGTCGCGGCGGCAACGTTGCCCTCGAAGTCGTCGAGAAAGACGCAATGTTCCGGGGCGACATTCCCCAGACGCTCGAGTGCGAGCTGGTAGAACCGCGGATCGGGCTTGCGCCGCCCGACCTCGCTGGAGTCGACGACGACGTCGAAGAGCTCGTCAGCCGGCAGCAGCGCGCGCCACGCATCGCGAAACTCGGCGATGTTATTAGTCAGCAGGGCAGTGCGATAGCCGTCGACACGGAGCGAGCGGACGCGCTCGACGACGACCTCCCGTGCCTCCGTGCCGCCGCTCATGCGGGAAAGGATATCGAGCGGATCGAGACACACCCCGTGCGACGCCGCCAGCGCGATCAGCTCCTGACGGGCAGCGGGAAACGACAGCTCGCCACGCTCCAGCCGGTGCCAGGGGTGGTCCGTATCCTGGTCGTACGGCCCGAACACCAACCGCAGGGCGAGGTCGAGATCGATTCCCAGCTCAGCCCCCGTCATGCGAACCGCTTCGAACGGCGAGTCGGTGAACACGCCACCCAGGTCGAACAGCACTGCTTCGATCATTGTCCTTTTATCGCACAACCACGCGCCCTGCGCGACCAGAGGGAAGGGAATCAGGGCTGCGGCAGCAACTCAGGTCGCAAGGCGTAAACGCAGCGGTCGAACGGGGCTGGCGGCTGCTGGCCTCGGGGAAGCCGCGGGTGCCACGAGCGGCAGGCGGACTCGAAAAGTCGATCCTTGGTGCGGCGCGCTGTCGACCCCCAGAGTGCCCCCGAGCGCCGCGGTCAACTCGCGCGCCAATGTTAGACCCAATCCGACTCCCGGGAAGTGCCGGGTGAGTGACCCATCGAGCTGGCGGAATGCTTGAAAGATGCGGGCAACATCTTGGGGCGCGATACCGATGCCCGAATCACGGACGGCAATCTCGACGTGCCCGCCGCTGCGCTCGGCGCGCAGCTCGACGACGCCTTCCTCGGTGAATTTTGCGGCGTTACTCAACAGCCCGTTGATGATCAGTCGCAGCATGCGGGCGTCGGTCACCGTTAAAAGCACAACACTAAACCCTTTACCGCAAGTTGTGGGATTGACGACCATACTTC
>DASVHW010000459.1 GCA_036382395.1 Candidatus Binatia bacterium
ACTCACCTACGACATGAGCAAGGCATTGGGCGTGCGGCGGTTCGAGGTGGAGGGGGCGCGGACGGTGCAGGATGTAGTGCGCCTCACCCGTGACAAGTTCGGCGAGCGGGGCGAGAATTTCGAAAAACTCTCTCGGGTCGCCGCGGTGGTGGTCAACGGCGTCCTAATCAACCACCAGCACGGGATGAGTACTCAGCTCGCCGACGGCGACACGGTCGCATTCCTCAAGGCCGCGGCTGGGGGCTGAGCGGCCGGCGGCACCGTAAAATAGAAGGTCGCGCCCTGCTCCACCGCGCCCTCGGCCCACACCCGCCCGCCGTGGCGATGGATGATGCGCTGCACCGTGGCCAGCCCGATGCCGGCGCCTTCGAACTCCTCTTTCGCGTGCAGCCGCTGGAAGGCGCCGAACAGTTTGTCGACGTACGCCATGTCGAAGCCGGCGCCATCGTCGCGCACAAAGAACACCGGCTGCCCGTTCGTCTTGGCGCAGCCAAACTCGATCCGTGCCGTGGCGTGCTTGCTGGTGTACTTCCAGGCGTTCCGCAGTAGGTTGTCCACCACTGCCCGCAGCAACCCGGGGTCCCCGTGCGCCCGCACGCCCGGTGCAATGATGAACTCGACGGCTCGGCTCGGATCCGCGGCTCGCAGCTCGGCGGCGACCGTCTGCGCCAGCGCGCTGAGGTCCACCTCCCGCTGCTGCATCTCGGCGCGGGTCACCCGCGACAAGCCCAGCAAGGCCTCGATCAGCTGCGCCATGTGACTGGTGCCCTCCCGCACCCGCTGCAGATAATGCTGCCCCTGCGCGTCGAGTTGCTCGGTGTAGCGGCCCAGCAGCAGGGCGCTGAAGCCGTCGATCGCCCGCAGCGGCGCCTGCAGGTCGTGCGAGACGGAGTAGCTGAACGCTCCCAGCTCTGCGTTCGCCGCTTCGAGCTGCGCCGTGCGCTCCCGGACGCGTTGTTCCAGCTCGGCATTCAGCGTACGAATCTCTTCCGCCGCCCGCTTGCCTTCAGTGATGTTGTCGAACACGGCAACAAAGTATCCCTTTTCCGCCCCATAGACCGAGATCGACAGGCACGCCGCCAACGGCTCCAAATAAAGCTCAAACCGCTCCGGCTGTCCGGTCAAAGCTACCCGCCCGTAAATTTCGAACGCCTCCGGGTTGGACTCTCTGATGCCCGGGATGACCTCGGTGACTCTTCTCCCAACGACGTTCCTCAATCCGGTCAGCCTCTCGAAGGCGTCGTTGACATCGAGATAGATGAAGTCCAGCGGCTGGTCGTGATCAAAGATCATCTGGCAATACGCGAAGCCATCAAGCATGTTTTCGAACAGCGAGCGATAACGCGCTTCGCTCTCCCGCAGCGCCTCCTCCGCCCGCTTGCGTTCAGTGATGTCGCGGATGATGGCTTGGTGATAGGTTGTCCCCCCGATCTCCACCGCGCGCATGCTGCTTTCGACGGGAAACGTGGAACCATCTTTGCGCTGGTGTACGGTCTCAAGGACGATGCCATCCTCGGACCTCATCTGGCGGGTCTGCTGGTCGAGATCCGAGCGGGTTTCCGGCGCGCGCAAATCCCACGCGTTCAAGCGCTGGAACTCTTCCAACGAATAGCCATAGGCCTGGAGCGCGCGGTCGTTGGCTTCCAGGATTCTCCAGTCCTGGTCAGCCAACAGGATAATGTCATTGGCGTGCTTGGTCAGATACAGGAAGCGCTCGGCGAGCGCCTGGCGCTGGCGTTCGGTAGTCAGTTGTCTCTGCAACCATTGAGCGTCGCGTTGACGCCCCAGCAGACTCACGCCCAGTGCCGTCGCGAGAAGCAGGGCGAAGAGAAGAAGTCCTGTTGTCCAGGCCCGTTCGCGCAGTGGCGCATAGATCTCCTCCTGGTCCACCTTGGCCACCATAAACCAGGGCGTGCCCGGAATACGGCGCAGGGCGGCCAGCACCGGCACACTGCGATAGTCCGTTCCCTCAACAACCCCTTCGCGTCCCATCACCGCCATGGCCGCGGGCAAGTCCAGGCGTTGGTCAATGGGCAGTCGGAAGGAAAGCGCCACGTGCGAGCGATGGCGCAAGTCGTTCAAATACACTACGTCGTTGCCTTCGCGCCGGAGTATGAGCGTCTCGGCGGTGCGGCTGGGGGTGAGCCACGATTGAACCAGAGGGTAGAGGAACTCATGGGGATCGATTCGCAGCAGCAATACTCCCTCAGCCAGTGCGGCGTCAGGTTTGGCTCCGATGG
>DASVHW010000460.1 GCA_036382395.1 Candidatus Binatia bacterium
ATCGTCCACGAAGAGGACTGCTCGATTGCCGCGGAGGGCGTCATGAACGAAGGCGCCATGTCGCTGCGCTTGGGGCTGAAGGGTATGCCCGCGGCCGCCGAGGAAGCGATGATTGCCCGCGACCTCGCCTTGCTCGAACACACCGGCGGGCGCCTGCACGTGGCGCACGTGAGCGTGGCCGGTGCGGTCGAGCTGATCCGTGCGGCCAAGGCACGCGGACTTGCGGCGACGGCGGAGGCTGCGCCGCACCACTTCACGCTGACGGAAGCCGCCGTTGAAGGATACAACACGCATGCCAAGATGAATCCGCCGTTGCGAACGCAACAGGACGTGGAGGCGGTGCGGCGAGGGTTGGCGGACGGCACCATCGACGTCATCGCCAGCGACCACGCCCCGCATCACCGCGACGAGAAGGAAGTCGAGTTCGATCGGGCGCTCAACGGCGTGGTCGGCCTGGAAACCACCCTGCCGCTGGCTTTGCGCCTGGCGGAGGAAGCGAATATTCCGCTGGAGCGAATCGTTGCCGCCATGAGCGTGAATCCAGCCCGCATCTTGGGCCTGCCGCTGGGAACGCTTACCCCCGGAGCTGTGGCTGACATCACAGTGGTGGATCCGGCCCGGCGGTGGACCGTGCACGCGGCACGCTTCCACTCCAAGGGCCGCAGTACTCCGTTCGAAGGCATGGAGATGCACGGACAAACAATGGTGACGATCGTCGGCGGACGGATTGTGTGGCGGGACGAATCCTTCCAGGCCCCATCTTCCCGCGGGAGAGCAGCAGGGTGATGGCTGCCGGCATGAAGGCGTTGTTGGCCCTGGCCGACGGCACGGTGTTCGAAGGCCTCAGCTTCGGCGCGGCCGGCGAAGCCGGCGGTGAGGTAGTCTTCAATACGTCGATGACCGGATACCAGGAAATCCTCACGGATCCTTCGTACTGCGGTCAACTGGTCGCCATGACGTATCCGGAGATCGGTAACGTCGGCGTCAATGCGGAGGATGTGGAATCTCGCCGGCCGTTCGCGCAAGGCTTCATCGTGAAAGAGTACTGGGAGCATCCAAGCAACTGGCGCGCTCAGCAGAGCTTGGGAGAGTACCTGCGCCAGCATGACATTCCCGCTATCCAGGGAATCGACACGCGGGCGCTGGTCCGGCACATCCGGACACATGGAGCGCAAGAAGCGGTGATTTCGAGCCTCGACCTCGATCCCGTAAGTGCGGTGGCCAAGGCAAGGGCACTGCCAGGCCTCATTGGACGCGACCTGGTGAAGGAGGTCACGTGCGCTGACTCGTATGATTGGGACGAGGGCACGTGGGAGCTCGGGAGGGGATATGGGAAGAGATCGACCGAAGGCTCAGAGCCGAAAGCCAAAGGTGGCGCCGGCAGGGCACCCTTCATCGTTGCGTATGACTTCGGCATCAAACGAAATATTCTCCGCAATCTCGTCAGCATGGGCTGTCGCGTGCGGGTCGTTCCAGCCGCGACGAGTGCGAAAGACGCGCTCGCGCTGAAGCCGCACGGCATCTTCCTGTCGAACGGTCCGGGCGACCCCGACGTGGGTCCGTACGCTGGCATCGTGCGCGAACTGATCGGCAAGAAGCCGATCTTCGGCATCTGCCTGGGACACCAGATTCTCGGCTTGGCACTGGGCGGACGCACCTACAAACTCAAGTTCGGACATCACGGCGGCAATCAGCCGGTGATGGATCTGACCACGCGCAAGGTGGAGATCACCTCCCAGAACCATGGCTTTGCCGTCGACGTGGAGTCTATGCAGGGCCGCGCCCAGCTGACGCACGTCAACCTGAACGATCAAACGGTCGAAGGCCTGGCCCACGCCGACCTGCCGATCTTCTCGGTCCAGTATCACCCGGAATCATCCCCGGGCCCACACGACGCGCACTACCTGTTCGCCCGTTTCGTCGAGATGATGGAGGCGGGGAGATGAGAAGGACGCGTATGGCATATGGCTTATGGCGGATGGCAGAAGATCGGAGAGCAGCAGCAATGGACGATCGGCGATTTGCCATAAGCCATAAGCCATAAGCTAACCGACCAATGCCCAAACGCACTGACATCAAGAGCATCCTGCTCATTGGTTCCGGGCCGATCATCATCGGCCAGGCCTGTGAGTTCGACTACTCAGGCACGCAAGCGTGCAAAGCGCTGAAGGAGGAAGGATTCCGCGTCATCCTGATCAATTCCAACCCCGCAACGATCATGACGGATCCAGGCTTCGCTGATCGCACCTACATCGAACCGATTACGGCCGACATGCTGGAACGCATCATCGAGGTGGAGCGGCCCGACGCGCTGCTGCCCACGATCGGCGGACAGACCGGCCTCAACACCGCCATCGAGCTCGCCGAACGCGGCATCCTGGAGCGCTACGGCGTTGAGTTGATCGGCGCCAAACTGGCTGCCATCAAAAAGGCCGAGGACCGCGATCTGTTCAAAGCGGCCATGGAACGTATCGGCCTCGACCTGCCGCGCAGTGGCTATGCGCGCAGCCTGGACGAGGCCCGTGCCGTCCTCGATCAGCTCGGGCTGCCGGTGATTATTCGGCCATCGCGCACGTTGGGCGGCACCGGGGGCAGCATCGCTTCGACCCGCGAGGAATTTGAAGAGCAGATGCATGGCGGCCTGGACGCGTCGCCGACGCGCGAGGTGCTGATCGAAGAGTCCATCGCCGGCTGGAAGGAGTTCGAGCTGGAGGTGATGCGCGACGCGAAAGATAACGTCGTCATCGTGTGCTCGATCGAGAACTTCGATCCCATGGGCGTGCACACGGGCGACAGCATCACGATCGCTCCGGCCCAGACGCTGACGGACAAGGAGTACCAGATCATGCGCGACGCCGCCGTCGCCATCATCCGTGAGATCGGCGTCGACACGGGCGGGTCGAACATCCAGTTCGCTGTACACCCCGAGACGGGTCGCCTGGTCGTGATCGAGATGAATCCGCGGGTCTCCCGTAGCTCCGCCCTTGCCAGCAAGGCCACAGGTTTCCCCATCGCCAAGATCGCCGCAAAGCTGGCGGTCGGCTATACCCTGGACGAGATACGGAACGACATCACGCGCGAGACGCCCGCCTGCTTCGAGCCGACCATCGACTATGTGGTAACGAAAATTCCGCGTTTCACCTTCGAGAAGTTTCCCGAGGCGACCGACATTCTCGGCCCGCAGATGAAGTCCGTCGGCGAGGCCATGGCCATCGGCCGGACGTTCAAAGAGTCCCTACAAAAGGCGATCCGCTCCCTGGAGATTGACTCGTATGGCTTCGACAACAAAGGGCGCGGACCGCAGGCATCGGACCGGGCGGCCCTGGAAGCGAAGCTCCGGGTGCCCAATGCCCGGCGCTTGTGGTACATCGCCGAAGCCTACCGCGACGGCTTCAGCACCGAACAGTTGTACGAGCTGACGAAGATCGATCCGTGGTTTCTCGACAACGTCAAGCAGATCATTGATTACGAAAACGTGCTTCGCGCCGAGGCAAGTGGACGGGCGCAGCATGCTGCGCCGCTACAAGAGAACAGACAGGTCACTGTAGGGGCGCAGCATGCTGCGCCCTTGCTCACCGAGAGCTTGCGCGCCGCCAAGCAGATGGGCTTCTCCGATGTCCGCTTGGCGCAACTGACCGGCCGGACGGAAGGGGAGGTCCGGCAAGCTCGGCTCAGTGCCGGCATCCGGCCGGTGTTCAAGATGGTGGACACCTGCGGTGCCGAGTTTCCTGCCTACACGCCGTACCTGTACTCGACGTATGAGGACGAGGACGAATCCGGTGTGACGGCGCGACGGAAGGTCATGATTCTCGGTGGCGGCCCGAACCGTATCGGTCAGGGCATCGAATTTGACTACTGCTGCGTGCACGCGGCGTTCGCCCTCAAGGAGGATGGCTTCGAAACCATCATGGTGAACTGCAATCCGGAGACGGTGAGCACCGACTACGATACGTCGGACAAACTCTACTTCGAGCCGTTGACGCTCGAAGATGTGCTCGCCATCGTGCAGAGAGAAAGGCCCGAAGGGGTGATCGTGCAGTTCGGTGGCCAGACGCCGTTGAAACTTGCCGTGCCGCTCGAACAGGCGGGCGTGCCCATCATCGGCACCTCACCCGACGCCATCGATCGTGCCGAGGACCGCGAGCGCTTCGCGGAGTTGCTGTCGAAGCTGGGATTGTGCCAGCCGCCGAATGGTATCGCTCGCAGCGTGGTTGAAGCCGTGCGCGTCGCCGATCGCCTCGGATACCCCGTCCTGGTGCGGCCCTCGTACGTCCTCGGGGGGCGTGCCATGGAGATCGTGTACGAGGCGGAGGACCTGCGCCGCTACATGGAGCGTGCCCTCGACGCGGCGCCCGAGCGCACGATTCTCGTCGACAAGTTCATCGATGACGCCATCGAGCTGGACGTCGACGCGGTGTCTGATGGAACGCGCGTGGTGATCGGCGGCATCATGGAGCACATCGAACGCGCCGGGGTGCATTCCGGCGACAGCGCCTGCTCGCTCCCCACCAAGTCGATCCCGCCAGCTGTCTTGGAAGAGATCCGCCAGCAGGTGAAAGCCATGGCTCTCGAGCTGCGTGTGGTCGGCCTCATGAACGTGCAGTTCGCCGTCAAAGGCAGCGAGATCTACATCCTCGAAGTCAATCCGCGCGCCTCGCGCACCGTGCCGTTCGTCAGCAAAGCCATCGGCGTACCTCTGGCCAAAATCGCGGCTCGGGTCATGGTGGGACGGACGCTGGAAGAGCAGGGCTTTACGGAGGAGGTCATCCCGCAGCACATGTCGGTGAAGGAGGCGGTGTTCCCGTTCTCGAAGTTCCCCGGCGTCGACACGCTGCTCGGGCCCGAGATGAAGTCCACCGGGGAGGTCATGGGCATCGGGCCGTCGTTCGGGGCGGCCTTTGCCAAGGCGCAGATGGCTGCCGGCACCGTGCTCCCGAAAAGCGGGGCCGTGTTCATCAGTGTCCGCAATGAGGACAAGGCCGCCGTGCTCCCGATCGCAGCCCGGCTGACGCAGGCCGGTTTCCGATTGATTGCGACCAGCGGCACGGCGTCGTATCTGCGGGAGCGCGGTTTGACCGTTGAGACGATCAACAAGGTGGCCGAGGGGAGCCCGCACGTGGTCGATGCCATTCGCCGCGGCGTCATCGCTATGGTCATCAATACGCCGAAAGGTTTTGGGCCCCAGCTGGATTCGTTCTCCATCCGCCGTAGCGCGCTCGAATGCCACGTGCCGTACTTTACCACGGTGGCGGGCGCCGAGGCGGCGGCGGAAGGAGTGGAGCTGTTGCAGCGCGAGGCGCTCGGGGTCCAGGCCCTGCAGCTATATCACCGCCGCACGGGAGCGGACGGGAGCACCGGTGGCCGGCCTGCCGCGGCGCAGTGAGGGCGGAACCGCCTCCTCCCTGACCCTCCCCCGTTGCCGGAGTCGGCAACAGGAGAGGGGACCCGTAATCGTGGCTCTGTTCCGGTTCCCTCCTCCGTGCGCATCTCCGCGAACGGAGGAGGGTTAGGGTGGAGGCCGCAGCGGGCGGAGGATGAACGCACTCGACGACTTCCTTAGCGCGGTTTCATCTCCGCTGAACTTCCTCGCCAAGGCGCCGGCAGGCACTGAGGCGCGCACGCACTTCGCGTATCACACCCTGGCGGCGCGCGGAGAAGCGCTGCTGCACACCGTGCGCGACGCCCGTGTGCGTGCGGACCTTGAAGCGCTATGTCAAGAGTTGAAAGCCTACGATACCGCAGCGTCGGACCAGCGCCGCATCTACATTGAACGTTGCCGAACGCTGGTGGACCGCTTGCGCCACGGCAGCCCCGAAGTCGTCCCGCCGTACCGGCGCACGGGCGGCGAGCCTGCCGATCATCTCCACGCCCTGTCGCAGTCGGCCCAGTTCGTGCGCGGTGTGGGCCCGCGGCGTGCCGAGCAATTCAAGAAGTTCGGCATCGCCACAGTTGAAGACCTGCTGTATCACTTGCCGTTCCGCTACGAGGACCGGCGCACGGTCAGCAAAATCCGCGATTTACGTGTGGGGGAAATCGCCAGCGTCATCGGCGAAATTACGCATTTGGCCGAGCGCTACGTTGGGCGAGCCCGACGCCGTATCCTCGAAGGCGTGCTGCGCGACGACAGCGGTCTGCTGGCGCTCACCTGGTACCATCAAGTGGTCTATTTCCGCGGCCGCTTCCAGGTGGGACAACGCTGCCTGTTGCACGGCAAGGTCGAGGGCGCTGCGGGCGGCTCCAAACGCATGGTGCATCCGGAAATCGAGTTGGATCCGGACCTGGAAGGGCAGGGGATTCTCCCGGTGTACAACAAGCCCACCAACATGGGCGTCGGCGCGGTGCGCAAGGTGCTGCAACAGGCGGTGAACGACTGGGCCGAGCGCTTGCCCAGCGTGTTACCGGACGCCGTGGTCCACGCGGCGCGTATCACCGATCTGCGCCAGGCCATGCAACTCATTCACAATCCGCCGCGGGATGCCGATGTCGACACACTCAACAGCGGCCGCTCGATCGGGCACCGCTCGCTCGTTTTCGATGAATTGTTTTTCCTTCAACTGGGCATGGCCTTGCGACGCCGGTCGGTTGAGGTCGAGACGGGACTGACGCTGCCGGAGCGCGGGACGCTGGCGACGCGCTTGCGCGCGCTGTTACCCTTCCATCTCACCGCTGCACAGGAACGTGTGCTCGGCGAGATCCGGACCGACATGGCGGCGGCACATCCGATGCACCGGCTGGTGCAAGGCGACGTCGGCAGCGGCAAGACCATCGTGGCGCTGTTGGCGGCGCTGGTGGCGATCGAGAACGGATACCAGGCGGCGTTCATGGCGCCGACCGAACTCCTTGCCGAGCAGCATTTCAGTACGATCCGGAAGTTCACCGAACCGCTGGATATTTCCACGACGCTCCTGACCAGCGTGCTGACACGCGCGAAGCGACGAGAGATCTACGACCGCATCACGACCGGTGAGATCCAGCTCGTGGTCGGCACGCACGCCCTCATCCAGGAGAGCGTGACCTTCAAGGCCCTCGGCCTTGGCGTGATCGACGAGCAGCATCGCTTCGGCGTGCTGCAGCGCGCCGCGCTGCGGCGCATGGGCGGCGGCCAGGGCGTCGTGCCCGACATCTTGTTGATGACGGCAACGCCAATTCCCCGAACGCTGACGATGGTTGTGTATGGGGACCTCGACGTCTCCGTGCTCGATGAAATGCCGCCCGGCCGCCAGCCGGTGCGCACGCTGCTGCGGCACGAAGGTGAGCGCGCGGACGTTTACGACCTGGTCAAACAAGAGCTCGATCATGGCCGGCAGGCGTACGTCGTCTATCCGCTGGTGGAGAGCTCCGAAGCGGTCGAGCTGCGCGACGCCACGACCATGGCGCGGGAGCTGGCCCGCGCCGTCTTTCACGGGTACCGGGTGGGGTTGGTGCACGGCAAGATGAAAGCGGACGAGAAGGATGCCGTCATGCGGCGCTTCAAAGGCGGCGACCTCCAGCTTCT
>DASVHW010000461.1 GCA_036382395.1 Candidatus Binatia bacterium
GGGCGCATCATCATCCGCACATGCGATCGTGAAGTCATCCATGGCCGCGCTCCCGCCGAATCAGAGCGCTTACGGAATCACGCCGCACCGTCAATGCAAAATCATCGAAGCAGAGCCGTTAACCTGACTTCCGAGCCGTGCGAGGGTTGCCGTACACCTTGCCTTGGCGGGCATCGGCGCGTTAAGCCCTGCCGGATTGCGGCGCCAGGATCGTCCTGTAACTACCCTTGGCGGGCGTGGCGGAATTGGTAGACGCGCGGGATTTAGGTTCCCGTGACGAAAGTCGTGGGGGTTCGAGTCCCTCCGCCCGCACCACGCCGAGGGCTGAAAGAAACGCGGGCTAAGCGCCCGTATACCGACACCCCCGGCGCGGTTGGCTGCTGCCAAACCGACGCGACGCGAGTGCAACAAAGAAGTGTGATCAATGCAAGTTACCGAAACGCTGTCCGAGGGTCTCAAGCGCGAATTCAAGGTGGTTGTTCCGGCCGCCGAGCTCGACGCCAAGGTCAATGTGCGCCTGGACGAGATCAAGAATCGCGTCCGCATCAACGGCTTCCGCCCCGGCAAGGTGCCGGTCGCTCATCTCAAGCGCATGTATGGCCGCTCGACCATGGCGGAGGTGATCGAGGCGACGGTGCGCGATGCCAATAACCAGATCGTCAGCGAGCGCGGTTACAAGCTCGCCGCCGATCCGAAGGTGACGCTGCCGACCGAGGCAGGCGCAGTGGAGAAATTGATCGCCGGCGAGAGCGACCTCGATTACACGATGGCGGTCGAGATCGTACCGAAGATCGATCTCGCCAATTTCAAGGACATCAAGCTCACCCGGCTGACCACCGAGATCACCGAGACGGAAGTCGAGGAGGGCATCGCCCGCATCGCCGAGCAGAACAAGCCCTACACGCCGAGGGCCGAAGGCGAGAAGGCCGCCAAGGACGATCGCGTCACCATTTCCTATGCCGGCACCATCGCCGGCGCGCCGTTCGAGGGCGGCACCGGCGACGACGCAGTGGTGCTGATCGGGTCGAACACGTTCATCCCCGGCTTCGAGGATCAGCTCATCGGCATCGGCGCCGGCGAAACCCGCACGCTGCAGGTGAAATTCCCGGAGCACTATGCGAACCAGGCGCTCGCCGGCAAGGATGCCGAGTTCGTCGTCACCGCCAAATCGATCGAGGCGCCCGGCACGGTCAAAATCGACGACGATTTCGCAAAATCGCTCGGCCTGGAATCGATCGCCAAGCTGCGCGAGGCGGTCAAGGACCGCATTTCGCACGACCATCTCGCGATGTCGCGGCAGAAGCTCAAGCGCGCCCTACTTGACGAACTCGACAAGTTGCACAAGTTCGAACCGCCGCCGTCGCTGGTGGAGGAGGAATTCGAGCGCGTGTGGAAGTCGGTGCTCAGCGAGATGGAGACCGAGAAAAAGACCTTCGCCGACGAGAACACCACCGAGGAGAAGGCCAAAGCCGAATACCATGCCATCGCCGAGCGGCGGGTACGGCTCGGCCTGGTACTCGCCGAGATCGGCGAGAAGAACAACATCACCGTGACCGAGGACGAATTGAGCCGCGCCATTATGGACCGTGCGCGTCAGTTTGCCGGCCAGGAGCAGCGGGTGTGGGACTACTTCCGCCAGAACCCGCAGGCAGTTGCCGGATTGCGCGCGCCGATCTTTGAGGAAAAGGTGGTCGACTTCCTGCTCGAACTCGCTGGGGTGACCGAGAACAAGGTCTCGCGCGAGGAACTCTACAAGGAAGACGATTCGGTGGCCTGAACGGCCGGCGCGTCTTGCGCCGGGCACTGCGCGAAAATAGATCATCCGGACGCGGCGCGAAGGCTAATCTAGCCTCACGTGATTCGCGTCAAGGAGCCGAAATGAGAGACCCCGTCGAGACCTATATGCAGCTCGTCCCCATGGTGGTCGAGCAGACCAACCGTGGCGAACGCGCCTACGATATCTTTTCGCGGCTCCTGAAGGAACGCATCGTCTTCATCACCGGTCCGATCGAGGACGGCACGGCCACCCTGGTGGTGGCGCAGCTGCTGTTCCTGGAAGCGGAAAACCCGAAAAAAGAAATCTCCATGTACATCAACTCGCCGGGCGGGGTGGTGACCTCCGGCATGGCGATTTACGACACGATGCAGTTCGTGCGCCCGCCGGTTTCCACGCTCTGCGTCGGGCAGGCGGCCTCCATGGGGTCGCTGCTGCTCGCCGCCGGCGCCAAGGGCCAGCGCTTCGCGCTGCCGAACGCCCGTGTCATGGTGCATCAGCCGTCCGGCGGGTTCCAGGGCCAGGCCACCGACATCATGCTGCACGCCCAGGAGATTCTGAACCTGAAGAAGCGGCTCAATGAGATCTACGTGCAACATACCGGCCAGTCGCTGAAGAAGATCGAGGACGCCCTCGAGCGCGACTATTTTCTTACCGCCGATATGGCCAAGGAATTCGGGCTGGTCGACCAGGTGATCAGCAAGCGGCCAGAGGAAATGCTTCCCAAACCCGCCTGAGGGTTCCGCCCGGGCGGTTCCTGCCAAGCCGGTGAACCAGTACGAGGCCATGCCTCAGGATGGGCGCTTTCGCGGCTGTGAGTATGGCGTTATCGTTAATAGAATCTTGATTATCAGGTCGTTAGCATGCTTCGCTTATGGTGTGGGGGAGCAGTAGGGTTTGCGGGCCGCCCGGAATGAAAGGCCGCCGTGCTGGTGTTCCGGCGCGAAACTTGCTTCGTTCGTTGCGTATCGGCGGGTGATCGAAACTCTCGCCGGCCACGCGAGTACGAAAGAGTGTGACGGAGAATGGAATGAGCAAAGTCGGCGGCAGTGATTCCAAGAACACCCTGTACTGCTCGTTCTGCGGCAAGAGCCAGCACGAAGTGCGCAAGCTCATCGCCGGCCCGACGGTGTTCATCTGCGACGAATGCGTCGAACTGTGCATGGACATCATCCGCGAGGAGAACAAGTCCTCGCTGGTGAAGTCGCGCGACGGCATTCCGACGCCCAAGGAAATCCGCAAGGTCCTCGACGACTACGTCATCGGCCAGGATCACGCCAAGAAGGTGCTCTCGGTCGCCGTCCATAATCACTACAAGCGGCTCAACCACCAGGCCAAGCACAACGACGTCGAACTCGCGAAGTCGAACATCCTGCTGATCGGGCCGACCGGCTCGGGCAAGACGCTGCTGGCACAAACGCTGGCGCGCATCCTCGATGTGCCGTTCACGATGGCGGACGCCACGACGCTCACGGAAGCCGGCTACGTCGGCGAAGACGTCGAAAACATCATCCTCAAGCTGCTGCAGTCGGCCGATTACAATGTCGAGCGCGCGCAGCGCGGCATCGTCTATATCGACGAGATCGACAAGATTTCGCGCAAGTCCGACAATCCGTCGATTACCCGCGACGTGTCGGGCGAGGGCGTGCAGCAGGCGCTGCTCAAAATCATGGAAGGCACCATCGCCTCGGTGCCTCCGCAAGGCGGCCGTAAGCATCCGCAGCAGGAATTCCTGCAGGTGGATACCACCAACATCCTGTTCGTCTGCGGCGGAGCTTTCTCCGGCCTGGAGAAGATCATCTCTTCGCGCGGCCGCTCCACTTCGATCGGCTTCTCGGCCAAGGTGCTGGCGCCCGAAGATCGCAAGCAGGGCGAAATCTTCCGCGAGGTCGAGCCGGAGGATCTGCTCAAGTATGGCCTGATCCCGGAATTCGTCGGCCGTCTGCCGGTCGTCGCCACGCTCGAAGATTTGGACGAACCTTCGCTCAAGAAGATCCTGGTCGAGCCGAAGAATGCGCTGGTGAAACAATACCAGCGGCTGTTCGAGATGGAGTCGATCGGCCTTACGCTGGCCGAGGAGGCACTCGGTGCCATCGCTCGCAAGGCGATCGAACGCAAGACCGGCGCGCGCGGCCTGCGTTCCATCATGGAGAGTATCCTGCTCGACACCATGTTCGACCTCCCCAGCCTGGAAGGGGTCGAGGAGGTGGTGATCTCCAAGGAGGTCGTCGAGGGTACCGCCCGGCCGCTCTACATCTATGCCGACCGCAGTGACCGGACGGCCGAGTCGGGCAGCGCCAGCGCCTGATAGTTCCTTTCGGCGGGCTCCCCGGCCACCGGGAAAAGTCGCCGATTCGCGTCGTTCGCGCTGTTAGTAAGCCTGCGAGACCCGTTGTAACTGGAAAAACGTGCGTTACTTGCAGAGCCTAAGGCGTCATCCTACGTATAGCGTCTGAAGAGAACTGGCGTACGAAAGTTCGTAGTTTTCGACTGGGCGAGGGTTTCGTAGCCTTCCAAAGCTGCGTCGGGCATGCGTTCGCCCTACGCCTCCTTGCCCATCCTTATCGGCACTGTTCTGCGATGCCGCAGCCGCGGGTCCTGGGGCAGGGGCACAACAAAAAGGAAAAGGCCAATGACCAATAAGCCACGACCCCAGCTGCAACCAGGCGAGACCCGGGCCTATCCGGTTTTGCCGCTGCGCGACATCGTGGTGTTCCCGCACATGATCGTTCCGCTCTTTGTCGGCCGTGAAAAGTCGATCAAGGC
>DASVHW010000462.1 GCA_036382395.1 Candidatus Binatia bacterium
TCGCGCGGCGGACGGAGAGCGTCACCTTGCCTCGGACCATGCCGTAATCGATTTCGACGGCCGCTCTCTGGGACGGGCTGAGGCCCGTGTGTGGTCCCAGGACAATGTTTACGGTCTCGTTCCAGTCCGTGTCGGCGATGCCGTCCACCCCAACAACTGCCGTGAGCATGGACTCATAGGGGGGCTAGGAATCGGCCTCCGCGTCCGCTTCGCTACCTCCGGTCATTGGTTCACGACGACGGAGGGTTTGATGAGCGCGGCGGTCAAGATCAGCCGGACGGATCATACGGCGGAGGCCCTGCGTGGCTTGGCCGCGAAGAGCAACGACGGCGGGCAGGTGCGGCGGCTGTTGGCGCTGGCGCTGATCCTGGAGGGCCATTCACGGGAAGTGGCGGCGGAGCTTGCAGGAATGGAGCGGCAGACCTTGCCGGACTGGGTGCATCGCTACAACGCCCAGGGGGTAGCGGGGCTTTGCTCGATCCGGATCGGCGGGCGTCGGTGCTATCTGAGCGAGGCGCAAATGGCGGAGTTGAAGGCGGTGGCGATCAAAGGCCCCGATCCCGAGACGGACAAAGTTGTCCGCTGGCGCTGCGTCGATTTGCGTGACGAGGTGGCCCGCCGGTTCACGGTCACGGTCACCGAACGGACGATCGGCAAATGGCTGCGCAAGCTTGGCCTGACGCGGTTGCAGCCACGTCCCTTCCATCCGAAAAAGGATGCGGCGGCACAGGAGGCTTTTAAAAAAACTTATGTGGACGGCCCGAGGAGAGCAATGTTTTTCGGTCGGTCGATCGACCAAGGTGCCCAATGTTTGTTTCGGCTGATGTCGGTAATTCCTGGTTGGGAGATAATCAGTCGCGGCCGAACCCTCGTGGTGGTTCGATTGCCTGGAGTTCGGTGAGGTCGAGATCGCAGATCAGTTGCAAAGTGTCGGCCAGCAAACTGTCTTGCAGGTTGGACGGGAGCGCCTCGAGCCAGGCGGTATACTGCGCCTGCAACTCCGTCAGTTCGGTGACGGCGTCGTGCCAACGACGGGCACGGCTGCGACGGTCGGCTGGACGCCGCGTGCGGATCACCGGCGCATCAGCTGCGCGCGCGGCACGGTAACGGGCTTGGCGTTCGGCGTCGGTCATAGCTGTCTCACCGATCGGCTTACGCGGCATGGTTCCTCTCCCAATCGTTACGTCACGAAACGTTGCTGGCACGAGGTGCTTCGAACACGGTTCTGAAAGTCCAAGCGCCGGCTGTCGCCGCTGGTCACGGCGATGTCGCAATGATGCGTCGGTCAGTCGAGCAAGGCCGTCGCCATTTGCGGATCGGCAATCGCCGGTCGGCGTGAGGAAAAGATCCGGTCAGTTGCGCCCTTATGTCCGGCCTGTTGTGCGGCACTTACCGCTGGCCATCATGGGTGTTCGCTTCCGTGTCAGGCACCAATCTTCGCAGCGTGCTCGGGGCACATGTTTTTTTCCGGTGTTGCCTGAGCTGGGTATCTGGACCGCAGCCTATCCCATCACGCTATTCAGCGCTTCCTGCCGGATCAGCCGGACTTGCGTCCGTCGCCTACCATCGCTCGCCAGAACGTCACGCCGCCGCACCTGTCGTGGCGGCGCCCCGTCCTTTGGCGTGGTAGACCTCTTTGCGCGTCATCAACGCCCATGCGATGCGCGCCATCTTGTTCGCCAGAGCTACAGTCACCAGCCTGAAAGGACGGCGTTCCTGTATCGCTCTGGTCCAAGCTCCAACGGCGCTATTCCATTGTGAGGCTCGGGAGGTCATCGAGGTGGCACCAAGCACAAGCAACCGACGTATCTCCCGGTTGCCCGACTTGGTGATCCGGCCAAGGCGGGTCTTCCCGCCAGTCGAATATTGCCGCGGCACCAGACCGAGCCACGCGGCGAAATGTCGTGCAGTCCTGAATAAGCTGATGTCGACGACCGTCGCCGCGATCAGCGACGCGGTGATCGGCCCCACCCCCGGGATCGTGGCCAGCCGGCGCGCGGTTTCATCGTGGCGCGCGTGCTCGACGATCTCAGCTTCGAAAGCCTTGATGGTTTCAGCCGTTGCCCGACATTGGTCGAGCAACCCAATGAACACCTGACGGGCCTTCTCGGGGAAGGCTTCATCCATATCCACGAGCGCCATGAGCTCATCGAGCTTGCTGATACCTTTGGGAACGGTCAGACCGAATTCCGTCGCTAATCCGCGCATGGCGTTTGCCAGCATCGTCTGCTGCTTTACCAGCAGGGATCGCGCTGAATGCAAAGCCAGGATGCCCTGCTGCTCTAGCTTTTTGACGGGCACGAACTTGATGTCGGGCCGCGACGCGGCCTCGCAGATCGCCGCCGCGTCGGCGGCATCGTTCTTCTTGCCCTTCTTCACGAACGGTCTGACCGCCTCCGGCGCGATCAGCTTCACGTCGTGTCCGAGAGCGGTCAACATGCGTGCCCAGTGATGGGCCGCACCGCATGCCTCCATTACAATGGTGCAAGTTTCTTGCTTCTCGAAGAATGGGATCAGTTCGTCCCTCTGTACCTTGCGCCTCATCTGCGCCTTGCCGTGCTTGTCCACAGCGTGAACCTGGAAAACCGACTTGGCCGTATCCAGGCCAATCATGCTAATACTCATGGCGGGCGGCTCCCTATGACAGGTTGTTACGACCCGTACTATGGCACGGCTGATGCCGTTGGGGGCCGTCCACCCCATCTTCGTCAGCCTGGTAAAGGACGCGCTGCTCGCCAGCACCACCGTCGCTGGCAAGCCGATCGAAATCTGGTTTCAGGACGAAGCCCGTGTCGGCCAGAAGGGCACGCACGCCTATGTCTGGGCGCCGGTTGGTTCGTGCCCGCTCATGGTGCGCGATAACCGCCATGACTCCGTCTATCTCTACGGTGCGATCTGCCCCGCCCGTGGTGTGGGCGCCGCCATCATCATGCCCGCGGCCAACACCGAGGGTATGAACGAGCATCTCAAGGAAATCAGCACCCAGGTCGCCCCGGGCGCCCACTGCCTGCTGCTCTGCGATGGCGCTGGCTGGCATCAGGCTGGCGAGAAGCTCCATCTGCCAGACAACATCACGCTGCTGAAACTGCCGCCCTACGCGCCCGAATTGAACTCGATGGAAAACGTCTGGGAGTATCTGCGCGCCAACAAGCTCTGCAACCTCGTCTGGGACACTTACGATGCGATCGTCGAGGCTTGCCGAAAGGCCTGGAGGTTCCTGATAGAAGACCCAGATCGGATAAGGTCAATCGGAACACGCGAGTGGGCATCGGTCAGTGGTTAGGACGGCTGTTGGGGTGGACGGCCCAACGGCATCTCGTGCCAAAGTTGAGTTGTCATACACCAACCAAGGACCGTCCAGATGAAGTATAAGCGCATCGCGATTGATACGTCCAAGCACGTGTTCACTCTGCATGGCGTCGATGAGCAGGAACGCCCGGTGCTGCGGCGCGAGCTCAGGCGCGGCCAGGTGGAAGCCTTCTTTGGCAAACAGGATGCAACAGAGGTGGTATTGGAGGCTTGCGGTGGCTCCCATCATTGGGGTCGCTTGTTCAGCCGGCTGGGCCATCGCGTTCGCCTGATCCCGCCGCAATACGTCAAGCCGTTCGTCAAACGGGCCAAGAATGACCGCAACGATGCCGAGGCAATCAGCGAGGCGGCGTCACGTCCCTGCATGCGCTCGGTCGTGGTCAAGACCGTCGACCAGCAGGCCGACGGCATAATCCTCAAACATCATGAGATGCTGGTGAGCCAGCGCACCCAGGCGATCAATGCCCTACGCGGCCATGCGGCGGAATTCGGCGTGGTGGCCGCCAAAGGGATCGTCAAGGTCGCGGCGCTGCTGATCGAACTGGCCGCTGACAATGCCATCCCCGCCACGGCGCGGGCGATGTTCGAGCAGATGGGCGCGCATATCGAAGCGCTGGATCAGCGCGTGGCGGCTGTGGATAGCGAATTGGCGGCGCTGCACAAGGCCAACCCGGTCAGT
>DASVHW010000463.1 GCA_036382395.1 Candidatus Binatia bacterium
TTCGTACGCAGATCGGTCTCGGCGCCATAGCCGGCGTCCATCAGGACTACGCCGCGCGCAAGGCCAGCCTCACATGCCCAGCGCAGTTGCTCGAGCGCGATCTCCGGCTTGGTCTTGAAGCTGATCCCTTCAGGCACACCCTGTGCTTGCTCAAAACTCCGGAAGGTCGAGAAAGCCTAGAGATTTTCGTGCCACCGCCATACTGTCGTGGGCATGGTCACAATTCTTTCCGCGCTCGTTTCCCTGCTCTCGTTCCGTATTCGCTGCCGCGCCTCACTGGAGCTTGAGCTCGTCGCACTTCGGCACCAAGTCGCCGTCCTGCGGCGGCAACGCCCTGGTCAGCTTCGGCTCTTCTCAACCGACCGGCTCCTCTGGGTGTGGCTGTACCGAGTTTGGCCGCAGGTCCTCAACGCCATGGTGCTGGTCAAACCAGCAACCGTGGTGCAGTGGCATCGCAAAGGCTTCCGGCTCTACTGGCGGTGGCGATCACGCCGTCTGGGGCGACCCAAGATGAGCGCCGAGATCCGTGATCTGATCCGCCGCATGAGCCTGGGCAACCCGCTCTGGGGCGCGCCCCGAATCCACGGCGAACTGCTCAAGCTCGGCATCGAAGTCAGCCAAGCCACGGTCGGCAGATACATGCCGTGGCGGCCCAAAGTCCCCTCCCCGACCTGGAGTAGCTTTCTCCATAACCACCTGACCGACATTGTGGCGATCGACATGTTCGTTGTCGCAACCTCAACATTCCAGCTTCTCTATGCCTTGATCGTCCTCGGCCATGACCGAAGAAAGGTTATTCACGTCGCGGTTACCCATAATCCCACCCAAGTCTGGCTCGCGCACCAAATGACAGAGGCCTTTCCCTGGGACACCGCGCCCCGCTATCTGCTGCGGGACCGGGACGCACCATATGGCCCGGTCTTTCGCGATCGAGTTCGGGTGATGGGCATCAAAGAGGTTGTTACCGCGCCGCGGTCACCTTGGCAGAATGCCTATGTCGAGCGCCTCATCGGCTCGATTCGCCGCGAATGTTTGGATCACATCATCATCTTTAACGAGCATCACTTGCGCCGCGTTCTGTCGTCATATTTTCAATATCATCACCAAACCAGAACGCATCTCTCGCTCGACAAGGATTGCCCCGAGACGCGCCCAATACACCCGCCAACCGCTGGCAAGATTATTGCGTTCCCGGAGGTCGGTGGCCTGCATCATCGCTACGAACGTCGCGCCGCGTGAGCCATTTCGGCGATCGAACAGGCGGCACGTTTCGGTGTGGGGGGCGTTCCGCTTTATAACCGTATCGCTCGGATGCAATGGCGCCCAGAACCCATGCATGGTGCCCAGGTCGCAGCAGCGACTAATGTTCTATTCAACTAATCAAAACTCGTCCGTCGCGATCTCATCGGCAAACCGATTCCCCGATCGAATAGGGTTTTGAGCAAGGACAGGTGCGCATCGAGGCATCATATGCGCCTTTCCGCGTCATTCCAGCCATTGAACTGCGCACCCTCGATACCTATTTAATTTTGCAAAGGCCGATTGTCCCTTCGGCCCGGTGCACGCGGTGCAATGCCCCCCAGCCCCAAGCCGCGTGCGCCACGCCACATGACACGAGTGCTGGAAACCTATTGTGTTGTTGACGTTGGAGCTTCCACAATAACCGT
>DASVHW010000464.1 GCA_036382395.1 Candidatus Binatia bacterium
TTCCACGGCGTCGCCCCGGTATCAACGGATGGTTGCGCATCATGGTACAAGGACGCCTTCTACGCCGTGTCAGTCGTCCCAGACTCCAGGCTGGTACTCTCCTCGTTGCCGCGCTCCTGAGCGCGGACACGCTGTTCACCAGCGGATGCAGCTGGGCGCGGATGAGTACGTCCGGTCCGAGCGGCGCGGTGCCAAGGCCACAACAGCTCGTGCTCAGCGTGCGGGAGCCGTCGGGGCTGGCCCGCCATCACTGGCCGATCACGGCGGGGGTGCCGTTTCCGTCCGGCGCCGTGCGTGACCTCTCGCGGCTGGTCATCACTGACGATGCGAACGCGTCAACGCCGCTGCAGAGCCGCGTGCTCAGCCGCTGGTCCGACGGGAGCGTGCGCTGGGCCCTGCTGGACTGGCAAGCGGATCTCCAGCCGCGGCAAGAGTGCCGGTACCGCGTGGCAGCCGGAGAGCCGGTTGCTGCGGGGTTGGGGGTGAAGGTGCGCGAGCGGGCCGACCGCATTGATGTGGATACCGGCCCGCTGCAGTTCAGTGTCCCGAAAGACCGCTTCGCCTGGTTGCAGCAGGCGCGGCTGGGTGGCGACGAGATCGTCAGCGGCGCAATCGATTCGGCGTTCAACATCGATGGGAAGCGCGTCGACGCGCAGGTCCCCACCGCCGTGAGCATCACGGAATCCGGGCCGCTCCGAGTTCGCATCGAGATCCGCGGGCATTACGCGGCGGCGTTCGACTACGTTGTCCGCGTCGATGCCTTCGCCAACCAGCCCTTCGTCCGCATTTTCCATACCTTCGAGCAGCACAGCCCCGAGTCCTACACGTTCGTCCGCCAGATCAGCGCGACGATTCCGCTGGCGTTGCGCGGCCGGGCTTGGTACCGCGCCGGCCAAGAAAAGGCGGCGGAGTTCTCCGGGAAGTTGACGGCAGACGGCTTCACGCTGGTTCAAGAGGACAACGAGACGCTGCGTGTGGGGGCTGCGCCGCGGCCCGGGCACGCAGCCGGCTGGGCCGACGTCGGTGACGACAAGCACGGCGTCGCGGTCGCGGCGCGCTTCTTTTGGCAGCAGTATCCGCAGAGTTTCAACCTGCGGCCGAACGGGATCACGTACAACCTGTGGGCTCCGGAGGCGACGCCCGCCAGGGTCGGCATGGGCACGGCCAAGACCCACGAGGTGGTGCTGTATTTCCACGGGAAAAAGCCGCCGCCGCAGATCACGCTCACCGCGGCTACCGAGCCGGTGCTCGCCTGGGTGGATCCGAACTGGATCGTGGCCACCGGCGCGCTGCGCAACAGCGTCGCACCGTCTCCTGCCGCCGACCCCTTTCTCGGTGAACTGGCTGCCGCCTACCAGCGCTATCAGGCGGGCGCCGCCAAGGAACGGTGGGATGACAGCGGCTACGTGAAGTGTCCCGATCCGGCTCACGAACGCCCGCGCCACGGATTCTTCGGCATGTTCAACTGGGGCGACTGGAACTATCCCGGGTACCACGACACCACCAAGGGCTGCGACGCGTGGGGCAACCTGGAGTACGACATGACACAGGTGCTGGCGCTGGCGTATGCCGCCACCGGCGCGCGCGCGTACCACGAAGGCATGGTGGCGGCGGCGCGACACTTCATGGATGTCGACCACATCTACTACGACCACGAGCGCCCGAACTGGACGGGGATGAACCATCCGAAAAATCCCCTGCACTTCACCTTCGAGCTCGGTGGTGTCGATATTGGCCACACGTGGACCGAAGGCCTACTGTCCTACTACTATCTCACCGGCGACGAGCGTGGCTTGGACGCGGCACGCGGTATCGCGGATTATCTGGTCAACCGCCTGCAGACCGGCGTGCCCCGGGGCAATCCTCGGCAATGGGGCTGGCCGCAGATTGCGCTGGTGGCGACGTACGAGGCCACAGGCGACGCCAAATATAGAGACGCCGCGCGGGCGTATGCCCAGAAAGGCATGGCCGCGTACGCGCCTGACAAGATCAAAGACTGGAAGGTGGGGATCTTGGCGGAGGGATTGGCGTACACCCATTCGGTGACCCAAGACCCCGCCATTCGGCGGTGGCTGGCAGGCTACGCGGCCGCGGTGGGCGCGCCCCATGCGTCGGCCGACCCTCGCTTCCTTCCGGCCTTGGCCTACGTCGGACGCGTCGATGCACGGGCGGAATATACGCGTGGCGCGAAGGCCGCGCTCTCAGGTCTGAAGTTCGGCAACTGGGGCAAGCCATTCACTATTGCTGGCCGGCTCGGCTTCGCCCTGCTGTCGCAGGCGCGGTCGAGTGCCCCGGTGGAGACGCCGGGCCCGTAACCGCCGGGCTTCGAAAGCCCCCTGCGCCAGGCAGAGTACACGTTGCGCGCTCGTGGCGTGCTGACAGAGGTCTGGCGGCGTGCTAGCGAGGACACCTGAGAGAAGGAGGAGTCCCATGCGCAAGCTCTATTACCATCCGTTTTCAACATTCGCCCGCCGCGTCCGTATTGCCCTGATCGAAAAAAGTATTCCGGCAGAGCTGGTCGAGGTCGATATGGTGGCCCGTGCCCACCGCGCGCCCGCGTACCTGGCACTGAATCCCTATGGCCGCGTCCCGACCCTCGAAGAGGACGGCTTCGTCCTGTACGAGTCGACGGCAATCCTGGAATACCTGGAGGCGACGCATCCGACGCCGCCGCTCGTTCCCGCCGAGCCGCGCGGCCGGGCGTTGGTGGCGATGCACATGAAACTCTGTGACCTGCAGCTGGCGCGGCAGACCGGTACCATCATCTTTCCTAAACGCTTCCTGCCCAAGGAACGCTGGAACGAAGAGGCCATGGCGCAGGCGAAGAAGGAGATCGACAAGCACCTCGAAGTGCTCGAGAATCAGTTGAAGGGCAAGGAATACCTGGTGGCCGATCGCTACAGCTTGGTCGAGGTCTGCTACACGCCCTTTGTGGAGTTTTTCCCGCTCGTCGAGGTTACCCCACCACCCGCGGTGGCGGCGTGGACGGCGCGCATGCTGGAGCGGCCGAGCGCCAAGGAAACCAGACCGCCGGTGTAGATCGGAACACTGGGCGCAGCGCCCGGGGTGGAATCGTACGCACCGTGCGCGATCATTGCCTGTCGACGGTTGACTCGCGGCCTGGGTTGCTAAGCGGCTTTACGAGGCCTCCCACGCTGCGGCGAGGTGAATCTGCCACGCCAGGTGGACTGCCACTGGCGGCCCGGTCCTCCCTGCTGAACCTCCATCTCTTCGGGGTGTTGGACGGCATAAATCCGCCCCAAGAGCGCTTTCGGGTCGGTCCAGCGACCCAGGGCCGCCCTCAATACTCGGTCCTTGGGCTCCCAGGCAACAAATGGCTTGCCGTCTCTTTCAATGTGAACTTGCCGAAGAGAATCCATCTTCTTCAGAGCGCCCTTCTTCATGGCCTCTATTATGGACACTCTGAGTCCGTGATTCAACCCCGATTTAATCGATATTCGTGGAGACTTCCGAGGCCTGAGGTAATTTGACGGCCTGGCCGCGAAGCAGTACGGTCCGCGTCCGGAGGATGCTGCCATGAATGGACGATTTGCTCGGAAAATCACGGTGATAACGGGTGCGGCGACAGGGATCGGGGCGGCAACGGCTCGGCGGTTCGCTGGCGAAGGGGCGATCCTTCTCTTGGCCGACGTGAATGAAGCAGAGGGAACGAAACTCACGGAAGAGCTGTCAAAAGCGGGTGCGACGGCCCAATTCATCCGCACCGACGTTCGTAATGCAACGGAAGTGGAGGCACTGCTCCAAGCGGCGGTCGACCGCCACGGTGCACTGCATGTCCTGTTCAATAATGCGGGTATCGGCGCGTATGGGAAGACCGCCGACCTGGACATTGAAACCTGGCATCAAGTGATCGCCGTGGACCTGGACGCGGTATTTTACGGCATCCGAGCGGCCATCCCGCGCATGAAGGCCGGAGGTGGCGGGGTCATTGTGAATACGGCTTCGATTTCCGGCATGTTCGGCGACTATGGCTTGGCGGCCTACAATGCTGCCAAGGCTGGCGTGATTAACCTGACCCGTACCGCGGCGATCGACTATGCGCGGGACGGTATCCGCATCAATGCCGTATGCCCTGGACCGGTGGAGACGCCGCTGCTCAACCCGATACTAATGTTGCCGACGGCACGAGAAGAGTACGCCAGGCTGGTGCCCATGGGGCGTGTGGGAAAGCCGGAAGAAATTGCCGCGGCGGTGGCCTTTCTGGCCTCGGAGGATGCTTCCTATATCACCGGCACGACCCTCGTAGTGGATGGTGGGGTGACCGCGGCGACCGGCCAGGCGAATTTCAGCCGTTTGATGGGAGAGTAGTGTCGCTCAGCCTTCGGGCCGCAGTCTGGCCAGGGCCTTGAAGGCCTTTTCGAATTCCCACTCCACTAATGCCCCGGCGAGCAGCACGGGACCGTGGCCCACTCGCACGTACACCCCCGTCGTGGCAGGGTTGCGATCGCCGATCTGCAGGACCAGGGGTTCGGTATGGTCTTGCAGCCGCAACTGGAGGGTGTCCCGCGGCTGTTGCAGACCGTAGTCCTTCAGCTCGGCGCCGGTGGTGGGGATCTCCGCCAGCCGGCTCATTTGACCGAGGGTACGCAGGAAGTCCTCAATCGCACCGGCCGGTTCCGTTTCTTGCCAACTGCCGCCCACCCGCTCGGTCTCGAGCGTGCGCCCGCCGCGCTCGAACGTGATCCCAACGACGTCGGCCGGCGCGAAGTCCAGCAGCGGTGACATCACTTGCGTCGGCTCCCGGGTCGGAACTTCCCTGGCAACTTCGTCAGGCCTGGACAGGTCTTGCGATGGCGCCGGTTCGAACCAGAGGTAGGTGCCCACGGCGAGGACCAGCAGTGCCAAGATGGCCGTGCCGCGCCAGCCCATGGCTAGGCGCTTCCCCGCCGCCGCCGGCGCCAGGTGATGAGCAGGCCGAGCACGGCGAAGAGCGACGGTTCAGCCACCACCGCGATCCAGAAGATGAATCGACCCTGCCAGGCGGTGAGAAAGACGGGCGAAAGCGAACTGTTGGGCAATCCCTTGCGCCGGATGGCGATCAGCTCTTCGTCTTCGGCCAGCACCCCGACGCTGCTCATGAACAGGTCTTTGTTGCCGAGCAGGTTGAGGTACAGATTGCTGGCAAAATCGGAGTCTCCGAACACGATCATGCGACCGATCTTACCGGTGCCGGCCGCGGCGTTGGGTGCTGCCTTCTCGGTATCGCCCTTTGGCCCGCCGTCGCCTTCCGTAGTGTCCGTCACCATGACGCCCACGGGTACCGGGCCAGGTTTGTCCTTTTCACGGCGAAACCGCACCGTGCCTTCGGGCACCGTGCCGTCGTCAATCCGCGCCCAGCTCTCGGGGCTCGTGAGTGCGATCAGCAAGACCTTGAGGCGTTTGTTCTCGGTGTCCTCAATCGGTGAGAGGCTGCGCGCCAGCGCGAACACCGCGGCGGTGTCGAGGTTCTTGTGGAACGTGCTCTCGTCGAAGATCGGCACGCGGGGCATGAAGCTGTCCGCGCCATAGAGACGGTTGCGCTCATCCACGATGATGTCGTTGCCGGCGCGGATGTTGAAGCCTGCCAGAAACTGCACCACCGATTCCGGCGCATTGGGGTCGAGCAGCAAGAACACCCGGCCACCGCCGTCCAGGTAACGCGACAACTGGTCCGCCTCCCCGGGGAGCAGGCTGTGTGTCGGACCGGGCAGGAGCACCACCGTGCAGCCGGCGGGAACCCCGTCGGCGGGCAGGGTCGTCAGGACCGTGATCTGGAAGTTCTCCTTCTCGAGCGCCTTGGCCACCTGGCTGTAGCCGCTGCGGTCGCCGGCATCCTGCGGGCTGTGCTCGCCATGTCCGGTGAGGAAGCAGAGGGCGCGTGGCTTGTGGCGGGTGAGCTTGAGCAGCCCGTTGGTGATTTCTTCCTCGTCGACGTTCCGGAGTGTATGGAGCGTGCCTTCCGCTTCCATCACGCCGGTGTTGAAGCTGCTGATGCCATACTGCTTCGCCAGCGCCGGTGAACGGTCCAGATCCAGCAGCCGGTACGAGACCATGTGCGAGGCGTCGCCGAAGAGTTGCAGCAGGTCCTCGTTCTGGCGCCGCTGCCCGTGATCCTGGCCGTTGTAGAAAACCGTGATCCGCACCGGGACATGCAGTCCCTGTGCAACGCGGCGGGCTTCATCCGAGAGCACAAAGCTTTGCGTCGGGGTGAGATCGAAGCGGACATTGTGGCGCTCCGCCAGCAGCAACAAGCAGGAGACCAGGACGCCGGCGAGGACGACCTGCAGCGCCATCAAGGCGGCGTGCCGGGAGGCGTGACCGAACAGGGTGAGGCGCACTTACCGCACTCCCCGCCACTTGCGCGCGCTCAGCGATTGCAGCGTCAGGAACAGGAAGAAGCCGGTGAAGAGCGCAAAGAACGCCACGTCGCGCGTATCGATGACGCCGCGCGAGAAGTTGTAGAAGTGGTCGAACAGCGACAGCCGCAGCAGGACGTGGATGAGGTGTTCACTCGTCGCCTCCTCGTTCCACGTCAGGAACCAAAAAAACACCAGGATGCCGTACGTGCCCATGGCGCTCACCACTTGGTTCTCCGTCAGCGAGGAGATGAACAAGCCGCACGCGATGAACGCGGTCCCCAGCAGGAAGATGCCAAAATAGGCAGCCAACAGCGGACCGACAGCGAAGTGGTAGAAGCAATAGAAGATGATCGGGCCGACCGCGGTGGCGAGCAGCGTGATCAGGAAGAAGATCCAGCAGGCGAGGAATTTGCCGATGACGATTTCGCCGTCACGTGCCGGGTAGGTCCACAGCAGCTCGATCGTGCCCAGCTTCTTCTCCTCGGCGAACAGCCGCATGGTGAGCAGCGGCAACACCAGCAGGGCGCACAAGCGCATGTCGAGGAACACGTACTGCCACAGGCCGGTGGGCAGGACGTAGCCGCCGAAGAGGATGAAGAAGATCAGATCGCTGTAGAAGAAGTACCCGCTCAGAAGAAGGAAGATGGCGAGCAGGACGTACGCGATGTACGAACTGAAATAAGAGCGCAGCTCACGCCGACAAACGACTAGGAATTTCATGGTCCGTGGGGGAAGCGTTCTGCTCCGGATTGAGCAAGCTCAGGAAAATGGCTTCGAGCGATAGAATCACCGGCCGGAGCTCTTGCAGCCGCCACTGTGCGGTGACGCAGGCGGCGAGTTCAGCGCGCAGGTCGCGCTCTTTTTCAGTGGTGACGGTGAGCGCGGCCAGACCGTCGGGCGCGGATCTGGTGGGCTCGACATGCAGGACACCAGGGACCGCCCGCACGCGGTCGACCACGGCCTGGGTAGGTCCGAGCACCTCCAGATAGATTTGCGACGTTTGCCGCAGGCGCTGGCTGAGGTTGTGCGGTGTATCGACGGCCAGCAGGCGCCCGCGGTTGATGATCATGACCCGGTCGCAGGTGGCCTCCACTTCCGACAGGATGTGCGTGGAGAGGATGACGGTGCGTTCGCCGCGCAGGTCTCGAATCAGCCGGCGCATCTCGGCCACCTGCTCGGGATCCAGCCCTGCCGTCGGCTCGTCCAGGATGAGCACTCGCGGCTGGCCGATCAACGCCTGCGCGATGCCCACCCGCTGCCGGTATCCCTTGGAGAGGGTGCCGATGATCCGGTGCGCCATGTGCGCCACACCGCAGCTCTCCAATGCCCGTTCGATGTCCGTGCGCCGCTGACTGCGCTCGACGCCCTTCATCTCGGCCACGTACCGCAGGTACTCCCGCACGGTCATGTCGAGGTACAGCGACACGCGCTCGGGGAAATAACCGACGATGCTGCGCGCCCGCAGCGGTTCCGCCACCACATCGTAGCCGCCAACCAGGGCGCGCCCGCTGGTCGGCGGAAACACACCGCCAAGGATGCGCATGGTAGTGGTCTTGCCGGCGCCGTTGGGCCCCAGGAAACCGACAATCTCGCCGCGTTCGACCTGAAAGGTGACGTCGGAGATCGCCGCGAACGACCCGAAACACTTGGTCAGCTGCTCAGCCCTGATCATAAACGGGGCTATCCTAGTCAAGCTGC
>DASVHW010000465.1 GCA_036382395.1 Candidatus Binatia bacterium
TTCGGCTTCGTCCATGTCGTGTGTCGTGATCAGAACCGTCATGCCGTAGTCGCGCCTGAGGTCCCGCAAGCGATCCCACACGGAATGGCGTGCCAAGGGATCGAGCCCGATCGTCGGCTCGTCCAAAAACAGGATCGCCGGACGGTGCAGCATGGCCTGGGCAAGCTCCAGCCTGCGGATCATACCGCCGGAATAGGTTTTCACGAGCTTGTGCGCCGAATCGGTGAGCCCCATGAAGTCGAGCGCGTCGCCGATGCGCACGCGTCTTTCCGCGCGGGGCAAGCCATAGAGCTTGGCCGACAGGAGCAGGTTCTCGTAGCCTGTCAGGGCGCCGTCGGCCGACAGGAGCTGAGGCACATAGCCGATGCGCCCCCTGACCGCTGCTGGAGACTTGATGATGTCGAAACCTCCGACCTCCGCATTCCCGGATGTTGGCGCCAGCAGGGTGGTGAGCATCTTGATCACCGTGGTTTTGCCCGCGCCGTTGGCGCCTAGCAGCCCGAAGATCTCGCCATACGGAATCCCCAGGTCGATGTGATCCACCGCGGTCAAGTTACCGAACCGGCGTGTCAGTTCGGTCGCCTTGACTGCGAACCCAGCGGTCGTGTTCATGTACACAGGGAGTTCCCCAGAGCGATTTGAAGTCTCATGCCCCTAACCGTGTATTATGGAGTCGTGCTTGGGGATGGTGAAATAGAAAACGGCGCTGTGATCGACTGCCCCCTCGGCCCACACCCTGCCTCCGTGGCGGTGAATGATGCGCTGCACTGTGGCGAGCCCGATGCCGGTGCCTTCGAAGTCATCGGCGCTATGTAAACGTTGGAAGGCGCCGAAGAGCTTACCGGCATAGGCCATATCGAATCGCGCCCCGTCGTCGCGCACGACAGACCTGACCCACTATGCTCGCCTGTAGGGCGCTAAACCGTTCTGGAACTGTCACTCCAGGTGAACCGGCCGCCAGGATTTGTCCGGATTGAACCGGGTCATCTGCCGGGCCAGCCTGGCCGTGTTGGTCCCGAGATCCTTTTGGTAGATGACGCCTTGGTGATTGATGATCAGGGTGCGGACTCCGGATAAACCATACTCCGCCGGCCATGCGACCAAGGCGAACCCGCCAATCATCTTGCCTTTGACGACATAATCGAAGGCACCTCCGGCGGCATCCGAGCCCTGCGCTCTTAGGGTGCGGAAGTAGTAGCCGTGGTACGGTTCGGATTTTCCGCCCCCTGCGGGGAAATTCCCGACCGCCGCCCGCGCGAAGCCTTTCGAAACCAGACTCTCGGGGGCGCCATCCCAATATACCCCATCGTGCTTGCCCGAAGAACTGACGACTTTCTGCGCGTATTGTAGAATGCCATCTCCGTTGTGGGCTTCCGCAGCATATTCCAGTTGGGCCTCGACGTAGCCCCGGCAAACTTCCATCGCGTTCATCTCGTTCCTACCGATGCGGCGGGCGAGAATCTCCAGCCTGCCTCGTGCCGAGTCGAACTGCCACTTCCCTTCCTTCCGAATCAATGGGACCGGAAACGGCCACTCTTGGTCTCCAACCGATAAGATCGTCTTGTCCGGGTCCGTTGGATCCTGATCGAACTGCATCTTCTCGTGGGCCAGGCGAACAAATTCCACGCGTCGGTCTTGGTCCTCGGCGGGATCGCCGGAGTCGACAATGTCCTTGCCCTCCGGCCCAAACAGTTTCAGCAGAGCCGCCGTGTCATTGTGCTCGGCTGCCTCAATCATCGCCCGGACTGCTTCCTGCGGCGTGGCGAAGGCTCGCGGACTCTTGCTCGGAGCAGCCTGCGACGATGCTGCCATCATTGCCAGGGCGACGGCTCCGAAACACATCAGCCGGCGCGTAATATCCCCCGGGTATCTCGACGTCCCTCTTCTCATGGCCACCTTCTTATCTTTGCCGGCCGCCACCGCCTGGCCGACCGCCGCCGCCTGGCCTTGAGGCCGGTGCCGCACGCATTGGTGCGCTCCGAGCCGGTGCCAGGCTTGGCCGTGACGCCGGTGCGGCGCGCATCGGAACGCTCCGGGCAGGTCCAATGCTGGAGAATCCATGATCGCTATGCATTCTCGACATTCCGCCGCTCTCGACGCCGCCGAAAGCGCTTGAGTTGCGCCTGGGAGCGCTCGGCGCAATCTGCCGATTGCCCATTCGCTCTCCCGGCGCGGCGGCTGGGGCAGGGACGCCGCGAACTTGCCCGCCGCTCGCTGGGTTTCCGCGAACCGGACCCGGCAAGTTGCGGGGTCTCAAGTTTTCGCGCACACCGGCCCCGAAGTGGTCAGCCAGCGCATGGTTCGGATAGGGTACCGCTTGGCGGTGGAATGCATCGTGGGCCCAGACAGTGGTGCCGTGCAGAGCCGTGCTGTGGTTCGAGTTGAAATTGTACCGGTGGATGAAGTTGTTGTTGACAATCACGGTATGGTTGGACCAGCCGGGCCGCCACCCCCACCCACCCCAGCCGCCCCATCCGCCGCCGAAAACAGCCCCAATCGCGATGCCAACGCCGAAGCCGAGAAAGACGCCCCCGACGAGTGCAGGATAATACCACTGCGCATACGGATAATAGAGGGGCGGTCCCCAGATGTAGACCGGATCGTACTGCGGCACGTAGATCACTTGCGGGTCCGCGGGCTCAATGTCGACGATGGGCTGGCCGGATTCGGTCGTCGTGGTCACTCTCTGCTGGCTCGTCGAGGGCAATTTCCCTGCCTGCTCTGCCTTGAACCGCATCCGCTGGACCGCGTCCATCACGTCCGGCTGCTGCGCGAGAAACGCGTTTCCAAGATTTGTCGTCCACGTGATGTCTTGGGTCAGGCGCTGGATGACGTCTGGAAACATCACCAGGGCCTGAACGCTTGGATCCCAGTTCTGTTGTTGTGCTGCTTGGGTGAGCGCAGGTCCCGTGAGACCCGGGTTGCGCTGGAACCACTGGTCCGCCTGCACGATTTCGAGCGGATAGGTGGCGGCTACCAAGATCTGGCTCAGCAACGGATCCGGGTACAGTGCAATCGGCGCTACCAGGTCATCCAGTTGGGCCGGCGACAGTGTCTGGCCTGGGGCTGGGTACGACGGTGGCTGTTGCGCACCCAGAGTCGCGCCTCCGGGCACAAGCAGCAGCATGGCACAGACGACAGCCACCATGCGGATGAATGCTACGCGAAACCGCTTAGGCAGCACATCTACCTCCTTGACAATGGGCGAGTGGCGCGGCTCACAATGCAACGAAACTGACGGGATACCCCGACTACGTCCGCCCAAATACACCGCAAAGTTTACCCCTAAAGTCTATCTTAATCGGAGAGCTACGGCAACGCGGTAATCTCGCAGTACGACTGCGCAGTCCTACGTGCGCAAGCCGGCGTGACGACAATGGCGGGTACGACTGCGCCCGTTCGATTGTCGCCGCCCGCGATGCGCTCGGTCAGCATTGCGGTTGCAGTCGCTGTAAGAGACCCCCTACGTGTTCACGACGTTCCGTCAGGACGGTCTGTTTTCTATTGCACTCTGCATCAAGCGGAGATGAGCGGTCAGATTCTCGTGTTCCACCCACCCCACGGTAATGCCCGACAGCTCCCGGATGAAGCATCGCGGTAGCGCCATCCGTCCGGGCAAGCCAGGCGCCCACGCCGAGGATTCCAAGAGCGAAGCGGATCAGCAGCTCGTGAACGGGCGACCCCTACGTGCTGCTGTCGTCATCACCATTATCGTCGCCACTGTCGTCACCACTATCGCCACCTTGATCCGCCACCACTTGCCGCCAGTGGCTGCTCAATGTGGAACATCTGCCGAACGCCAGCATGGCAATGATCATCACGGTTGCGGTTCGCTTCATCTTCTGTCTCCTCTGCCGCCCAAGTTTAGGAGCCGGGCGGTTCGTTGGTAATCACCTAGTGCACGGACGAGACCCGGTAGGTCGAGTGAGCACGGTCATCGGAGAACCCTTTCACCAGAATCCCATCGCGATGATCGTAGATGACGAATCCGACCACGACCAGTACTCCCGCGAGTATTACGCCATTGCCAGCTGTTCATAGCGGCGCTCCAGCGTGCCCTCCTTGGAATACCACCCGCCCAGAACAATCTTCTGCGTCGGATCGTCTGCCTCGTCCCTATTGGACAGCAAAAGCCGACGCAGGTGCAAGACGCGCTCGCGCTGAACTCGTAGAGTTGGTTGTACTCCAGCGGAACTTTTCACCAAGTTCAGGTAATGGTCCTCTCCGGCGTCTACCCACACTGACGAGTGACCCGCATCGTCGGTTGACTCGGCGCTGGCTCACGTGCCTGGGAGACGGTCAACCAATGCGGCCTGGGGTTCGTTAGTGGGCGTAGGGTGGAAGATGACGCTCGTATCGCCCGGTGTCCGGAGTTGATCACGTCATCGTATGCAAATCGAGTTCAAAATCCGAGAGGAGGATCGCAATGAAAGTGTCGAGAATGATCACCCTGATCGCGCCGCTCGCCGTGGCGCTCATCATGGCGCCGGGTGCGGCGCGCGCCGACCACGGCGGAGGATCGTGCCGCCAGGAATTCCAGAACCTCTGCGCCGGCAACACACCGGGTTCTGGGGGCTTCTTTGGTTGTCTTGATGCCTATGATGTTAAGACAAATTCGCAAGGGCTGACCGCCCCGTGCCTAACGCGTCTAAGTCACATCCAAACTAATATCGCCGCGTGGAAGACGTGCGAGGCCGACCAAACGGTCCAAACGGCCTGCGGACAAGATGTCGGCCCTGGCCACCACAAAGACTTCATCCGGTGCCTGCGCCAGTTGAACACGAGCGGCGGGCTGCCGACGAGCTGTCAGCCTCTGCTCGCCCAGCATCACGGGCATCACCATCACCAGCACCATTGCCATCCGACCCCGACACCGGGCCAGTGAGTCGAGCGCTAGCTGATGCCCACGGCCTCACGACTTCGTCACCGTCATGAGTAGCGCTCCTCGCGACGCTGCGCGTAGTAATCGTCGGCGGCCATGCGGTGCACTGATCACCACGGCACTCGCTCTGTGGCTGCTGGCAGCACCACTGTCAGGCTGTGGCGGTCCGGACTTGGTCATCGGCGGAAGCGTGCCACCGACACTAACGCCAGTGGCCGGCACCCCCACACCGACCACCTGCTCGGGGTCCGGTGGGGTGTGCGACGATATCACCGTCTTCTGCTGCGCACCTTTTACGTGTGTTGGCGGCGGCATATGCCAATAAGGATGGGCCTCGAAGCGAACCGAGCTACCGGACGATTCATTCGAGCGTAACCGCACCCGTTCAGGGCGTTGTTCACCGCGGCGAGACTCTCATCGACCGTAACGCTGCCGTCTGTGTTGGCGTCGCCTGCCGCACGGGCGGCGGTGGAGGCATTGCCCAGCGCGATGTTCACTATGGTTAGGATCTCACTCACCGTGACCTGATCGTCATTGTTACAGTCACCCAGATGATCGCCTTCCCGTGTGTCAGGATGAAATCGCCAGGCTGGTATTCACCTGCTTGCACTTCTTCACCGGGACCGAACCGTCGTATGGTTGCCCCGTGGATTTTACGGAGTTGTCGGCGTCCCATGTCGGCAAACGGCCGCGAGCTGTTTATGCAAGGAGCGCTTCAAAGGACTGGCATTGGCTTTAGCACGCGTGTGGTACACTATGCCTGTCATGGCCGACGGTAGCGTGTTCGACCTCCTGATCTTCGGCTTTCGGAACAACCTTGCCCGTGGGCGGGCGCTCGACTTCCTCAACGGCCTGCCGCCGTCGCAGGCCGGCCCGGCAGCCGTCGACCGCCACACGTCGAGGCCACAACGGCTCTTCGCGGCGCTCGACGCCGACCGCGCGCACCGGCTGCGCGCGCAATTAGAGGAACTCGGTGCGCAAGTCATTTTGCTCGACGTCAACGCACCCGTCCCCGACGCGATCACGGTCCAGGCTGCCGCGGAGCCGCCCGCGCCGGCTCAATCTGGGATACGGCCGTCCACGCTCTTCCTGGTGCTCATGCTTGCCGGTGGCGCATTTCTTTGGCGCATCAGCCTTCCGCTTGCCACGCCAAGATTGCCCTCGACGCCGGTGCACAGCGAGGCGCACGTTGAGGACCGACTGTTCAGCGCCGCAACCGACACTGGCCATGCGATAGTGGATATCGAAGCCGAGGCGATTCGACTGGTACGCGCTCGCGAGTATGCCGCGGCG
>DASVHW010000466.1 GCA_036382395.1 Candidatus Binatia bacterium
ACTGCGATCATGCCAATTGCCGCTCTGGGCAGTCTCGTGCAGGTCATTCAACCTTACGTGGCCTAACTTTGAATTCGGCGTATCAATGAAACCGCCAACCGACGCCAGCCCTGGCGGGTTAACACCGCCGTTGTCATGTGCCGCTGATACACCAGACTCCACCATGGATTCAAGCAGTTGGGCATGCCTTCTTTATGTGGTTCCACGCTGTGTTAACCCGCTGCGCCCGGTCGGGTCAACACCTTATAATAGCAGCTGTCAGGAAATAACTTCGCATTTTGCCGCACAGCGTGGGCGGATGGTGTAGTTCCTCTGTGGACAGACATGGTGGGGTCGGGCGGAGAGCCGATCCATTTCACGCTTGGCAATCTTGAGGCCGGTGGGGTAGTCGCCTTCCACGGTCGTGGCGGTGACCTGCAGGCCGGTTTCGGTGGTGGTCGTCCGGATGAAGTTGCGAGGGGGCATGGGGGACGAGGTTTCATTGATTTCATTCTTCACTTCGGAAGAGTTCATTTCCGAGCAGCGAAATACAACGAATGAAACCAGGTCCCGCAACGGCCTACGCTTGCTAGCTCCCGACGATGTCATTTAGTCCCTCGACGAGCCGATCCAGTTCCTCCGGGCCGAGCCGGCCGAGTTTCTTTCCGAGCCGTTCCACCGAGAGTGTCCGGATCTGGCTGATCTTCACCCATGAACGTTTAGGCAGGCGCCCCTTCTTCAGCTCCATCGTGAGCGGAAAGCCTGCGCCTTGCGGTTGGCTCGTCACCGCCATCGCGATGACCGTTCCTGACCTCTCGTTGAAGACGTCATGGCTCAGTACAACGACCGGCCGCATTCCCGCCTGCTCGTGGCCGCGGCCCGGAGTGAGGTCAGCGCAGACAAGATCGCCCCTCAGTATTCTGGCCATTCAGCCAGTTCTCCCGACACCCCTTCCTCCGCCAGCGCCTTCTCGAACCCGGGATCGAGCTTGGCGCACTCACGGGCGAGGCGGGACCGGTCGAGTCGCTCCAACTTCTCCTTCACCGCCGCCTCGATCGCCTTGCTCCGGTTTGGAAACGCTCGCTGTCTGACCAGACGGTCCACCCGCGTTAGGACACCCTCGTCCAAGGAAATCGCTACCTTCGCCGCTGCCATGCATCACCTCTGGTATGACGAAATATCATACCGCAGGCTGTGCGGCAAGCTGCCCGTTAGCTGCCCGCGAGCTACACCTGCCCGCGAGCTAAGTACTCCCATTGACAACTACGGTGACGTATCCAGCAAGACCGGAACGGCCGGCGGCCCTACTAGATGGCCGCGGCCAAACGCGCCAGCGCCTGGTTGCGATCGGCAGAGACTGCTTCCGCGTTGGGAGATCGCCGAACGGCTTGCCACCATGGTGGCTGTTCCGCGCTGTCCTCGGCGAGCAGAAGTCTGCGTGCGTTGCGCGCGAAGGGTTCGACGTAATCGACGGGGCGGATATCCTGGTCGAGCGCCGCGACCATGGGATCGTATGAGCCGGAGTGCCGGGTGGCGTTGGCGAAATCGATGAAGCCGGTGCGCGGGGCATCGAAGTCGGGTTGCGCACCACCGCCGCTGAGGCCGGCGCCGGGCCACAGCAAAGCCGCCGGGACCAGGTCGGGCCGCGCCCCAGCCACCAGGAGCGCGACGTACGCGCCGAGTCCGCTCCCGGCGAGCGCGGCGCGGCCGATGCGCGCCAGGACGCAGTCGGCATCGCCGGCAAGCACCTCGGGCGTGTAGCCGGCGGCCAGCAGCCGATCCGAACCGCCGTGGCCGCAGAAGTCGAGCGCGTAGACCGGCCCGGGCCAGCTGCGCGGCAGCTCGCCCCAATCGGCGCTCGAACCGAAGAGCGCATGCAGCAGGAGCAG
>DASVHW010000467.1 GCA_036382395.1 Candidatus Binatia bacterium
GAGGACCGCCGGCCAGGGTCTCCGTGGTCGCGACTCCAGCGGCGCAGGCGCCGTAAGACATGACGAAGTCGATCGCGAGCTGTGTGAGCTGTTTGCCGTCATCCATGATTCCTTCCTCCTTGCCGCCCGCTACAAAGACGCGGATGCGCAGTAGAGCCGAGCCGCATGCACCTTGCGCGTCCGGGAGTTGAACTCGAAGAGGCCCACGCCTTTCGACTCCGTTCCGCCGGATCGCGCAGTGAACGTGCAGCTGGTGACGTAGCCGGAAGAGATGAGTTTGGTCACCGACAGGGACACATCGACCTGGCTGCAGAAAGACTCGGGAGTAAGAGTCCGCCGCCCGGCTGGAAAGCCGATCCCATTGCTGCGCTGGTCGAACAGCGTGCCGAGTGCCGCACCGTCTTTGCGGTTGACCGCCTCGACGAACCGCAGGACCGTTTGTTTCCCGGCGCCATGAATCCCGAATATGCCTTTGGAAAACCCGAGGACGGCGCCGATACCCTGGTTGGCGATCATGCGGATCCCGAGGCGGTTCATCACCATGAGCCCGGTCCACCCCTGGCTGACAACCTGTCGGACCATTGGGAACAGTTCCCAGGACGCGCACAGATGAGCGATCTTCAGCATCCCGTCTTGGTCCGTGACTTCGTACAGCAGGTGCATGGGGACACGGACGTTCAGTCCGGCCGCCATCACCAACTCGATGGTCACGTCACGCACCACGACACGGCCCGCAACGATGTCCTGGTCGACGTGAAACGTGATGTCGTTGGGAGCGATGAACGTGTCGTAGAAGCGCTCGAGCGGCCCGGTCCCGCGGACCCCGGAACGCCGATCGTGGAGACCGCCGTGGTGCGGCCGTGACCCGACAGGATCTTCGATGACCGCGTGGGTTGCGAACAACCCGACCCAAGCCTCCTTGTCGTGCCGGGCAACGGCATCCGGCGAGGCCTTGGCGACGGCGAGCACTTCGTCGCTGGCGGGTGGATTGTTCATCGTGTCTCCTGAGAAGCCGCGATCACTGCCGCGCCGCGCTGACCAGCTCCGCCAGCGCCTCTTTGATATACGTGCCGATCACCTCGATGTCAGGCAGCGCGTCGTAGTCGCCGAGCAGCCCGAACGTCAAGGCACCGTTGTAGCTGACCAGCGCCACGATCATCGCGAAGCCCTCGACGATGAAGCCAACGGGCGCCATCTCCAACAGCTCACGGCCCATCAGATAGAGCGGAAACTGCGGACCCGGGACGTTGGTCACCACCAGGTTGGCGAAGCGCGGTGAGAAGTGCAGCCGGGACGCTTGCGCCAGGATCGTCGGCGGCGCGAACCGTTCGATGCCGATGATCAGCTGCGCACCCAGCGCCTGTTTTGATTCCTTGAGGCCACGCATTGCCTGGCGCACGATCCGCAGGCGCTCGACTGCATCCTCGCAGTAGACCGGCACCGGGGCGACCATCATGGTAATGCGGTTGCCCAGCTGCTGGTGCTCCTGCTCGGCGCGCACCGACACCGGCACCCCGGCGCGCAGCTCCAAGCCCTCCGTGCGCACGCCGCGCCCGTGCAGCCAGCGGGCAAGCGCACCGGCGACGACGGCGAGCACCACATCGTTCACCGTGCCGCCTATGCTGTCCTTGATCACCTTGAAGTCGGCCAGGGCGGTGCGCACCCAGGTCACCCGCCGGTGCGGACCGATCGGGACATTCAGCGGCGACGGCGGCGCCGGAGTCAGCCCCGCCCACACCACTTCACCGAGCCCCTCGGCCGTCACCCGCAGCGCCTCGGCCGCCTGCCGCGGGTCGGTGAGCGCGCCGGTTGCCGATTTCGCCAGGCCGAGCACGACACGGGCAGAGTCGCGCAGCAGTTTGGTCGCAATCTCCCCTTGCGACGGCTCGGGATGCGCTTTCCACTTCTCTCTTGGTGGCAGGCTCGGCGGGGCGTCGCGTGACAGGTCGAAGAGCAGGGTCGCGATGTCGACTCCCGACACGCCGTCGACCATGGCATGGTGGGTCTTGTTCAGCAGCGCGAAACGTCCGCCTTCGAGTCCCTCAAGAAGGTAGATCTCCCAGAGCGACTTCGAGCGATCCAGCCGTTGCGAGAACACGCGCGCGGTGAAGCGTTGCAGCTGTTCGATCGAACCGGGCGGCGGCAAGGCGCTGTGGCGCACGTGGTAGGTCAATGTGAAGCGGGTGTCGTCGATCCATAGCGGCCGGCCCATTTCGAAGCGGGGCAAGAGCAGCCGCTGGCGATACCGTGGTACGAGATCGAGGCGGGCCTCGATATGCTGCAACAGCGCTTCATACGGTGGCGGCGGGCCCTCGAAGATCATCACCCCGCCGATGTGCATGTGCGACGGGCCCTTCTCCAGCACGATGAACGATGCGTCGGTGGCGGTCAGGCGCTGGAAGTGGCGTGGCGTCATGCGTGGGATCCTCGGCGCGGCAACTTCCGGGTGCGCCCCTTGGGCCGCTCTGTACTGGCGGCCTTGAGCAACTCGGCCACCGCCCCATCGATGGCCCCGCCTAGGTCGTCCAGATCGGGCAACGCGTCGGCGTCGCCGATCAGGCCGAGCTCCAGCATACCGTTGTAGCTGACCAGGGTGGCCATCAGTGCGCAGCGCTCCATGAGGAAGCCGACCGGTCCAACCTGCACCACCTCACGGCCGAGCAGGTAGAGTGGAAACTGCGGCCCGGGCACGTTGGCGGCGACCAGGTCGAACGAGCGACTGGAGAAACTGAGGCGCGACGTCTGCGCCAGCAGCGCCGGCGGCGTGAAGTCCTGCAGCGTGGAGATGGCGCGCGCGCCGAGTGCCTGCTTTGAGTGCTTCAGGTCGTCGAGCGCCCGGCGCACGATGCGCAGGCGCTCGACAGGGTCCGGCGTGCCGACCGGCAGGGGCGCAAAACATTCCACCACGCGGGTGCCGTCCGTGCTCACGCCGATGGCGATGGCGCCGCTGGCGACCTCACTGCGCAGCGAGATCGGCACACACGCACGCATCTGCAAACCGCGCGTGCGGATGCCGCGCCGGCGGAGCCAGGACGCGAGCGCACCGGTGAGCACCGTGAGATACACGTCGTTGATCGTACCGCCGAAGGTGTCCTTGATGCGCTTGAAGTCGGCCAACCGGCAGCGGGTCCAGTACACCCGCCGATGCGTGCCGAGCGGCACGTTGAGCGGCGTTGCTGCAGGTGGGTGCATGTAGGTAGCCGCCAGTTGCCTGACACCCTGCGCCACCTGGTGGACCGCGGTGGCGGCCTTGTCGGCATCGTTCAGCGCACTCCACACGTGCCGCGCGACCTCGAGGGGCGCGGCCACGAGGTCACGGATGCCGGCGGCGACCAGCTCGGCCGGCGACGGTTCCGGGTGCGGCAGCCACGGCCGGCTTGGTGGCGGCACCGGCGCGGGATCCCGGGCGGTATCAAACAGGACCGTGGTGATGTCGACGCCGCCAATGCCGTCGACGAGGGCGCGGTGTGCCTTGTTGATGATGGCAAAGCGATCGTCTTGCAGACCTTGGACCAGCCACAGTTCCCACAGAGGTTTGGAGCGATCGAGCCCTTGCGAGAAGATCCGGCCCACCGCCGCACGCAGTTGATCCATGGAGCCGGGTGCCGGCAGTGCCGCGTGCCGCACATGGTACTCGAGATTGAAGCGTGGATCGTCGATCCACAGTGGCAGGGCGATCTGCCACGGCGGGAACGCCAGCTTCTGCCGGTAGCGCGGCACCAGGTGGAGGCGTGCCTTCACATGCTTGAGGAGGTCCGCATACGCCGGCGGCGCCCCCTCGGCGATCATCACCCATCCGATGTGCGCATGCGTACCGCGGTCCTCCTGCCACAGGAAGGCGGCATCCGCGATGCTGAGCCGATCCAGGTGTTGTGCCCCCATGAGCCCATCTCTTTGCCATATCCGGCGCTAATTGTCGCTACCCGCATAGCCGTCAATCGTGTTCGTGGGTCGCGCTCATGGAGGCTACTTCCCGGTTACTGCGGCTGCCACAGGCGGAACCCCGCCGTCACGAAGTCGTGATCGAAGCTCATCACTGCCGTGCAGCCCGTGGCTTCCATCACCGCGAAGCTGACCGCATCGGTGTAGGTGATGACCTGATCGGGCAGGCTGGCAAGCCAGCGGCGGGCAGCCACGTGGTGCGCGGCGGTGACAAACTCAATCGTCAGCATCGAACTCGCGTCAATCCGATCGAGCAACAATGCGGCCGGTTGGATGCCGATACGAAAGAGAACAAAGCGATGTACTTCGGCGATGATGACGTTCGACGTCACCAGCGGAATACGCTCCTGTGCGCACGCCGACCGCATGTAGTCGGCTGCCCGCAGGGCGACGAGTTTCATGGCGACCAGGCGAACGTAGGCGTCGGTGAAGTTCTGCTGCACGTGCGGGAAGTCGGTGACACTCATGTTGTAGAGCCGGCGGTTGGCGGCGTGGTTGATGGCTTCGTAGAAGGCGTGCGTGCACATGCCGATCGACGCCCAGCCGAGGTTGTACTTGCCGATGTTGACGGTGTTGAGCGAGGCATTCCACGCCTCGTCGCCCTTCGAGAGGATGTCGGCCTCGGTGATCGGATAGTCGTGCAGGGCGTACTCGGAGACGTACGACTGACTGTTGCAGACGTTCTGGATGCACTCGAACTTGGGGTGCTGCGAGTCGACCGCGAAGAACACGTACAGATCCGAATCGCCGATCTTGCCGTGGCTCGCACCGGCTGTTTACCGAGATGGGCGCCACGGGACACGCGGAGCGCATCAGCCGTCAGCTCGCAGCGGTCAGCGCTGAGCCAGAGGAGCAATGAGCGAATGACTGAGATCTGCCCAGCCCGCGGATACGCCACCCCGAAGCAGCCAAGATCCGCGCCGAGTGTCGACGGCCGGCTCTTTGCCGACGCGAAAGGCTTGACGGCGACCGTCGAGGCCGTGCTCAGAGGTCCAAAGCGCGCCGCAGCTCCCGTTCGACTGCGTGCATGTCCGCTTTGGTCAACGAGCCCAGCTTCCGCTCGATCATCGTCTGCTTGACCGTTCGAACGATACCAGTCACGAGAGATGGAAAAAGCAGACCGGCTGCCTTCCAGTCAGCCAACAAATGGTCCGCAACCAAGCGCCGGCGCACATTACTCGTGATCGCCGCCAGGATGACCTCGCGCCGTGCGCGGTGGTATGCAGACAAAGTGATCACCAGAGCCGGCCGCACTTTGCGCCCAGACTCATCGGAGAACACGAAGCCGACCAGGACGACGTCACCGCGATCGCAGGCGATCATACGCGGCGTCCTTGCGATTGTCCCACAACTCCGCGAGCAGTGGGTCCGCCTTGGCATTCAGCGCCAGCAGTTCTTCGCCGTCACCCCCCAGGTCTTCGCGCAGGCGTTCTTCAATCGCTTCCAGGACGTACTGCCGCACGGTCACATCGCGCCGTGCGGCCGCCAATCGCAGCCGGCGGCGAACCTCCGGCACCACATCCACGCTGACTCGCGGTCGCTTGACCGAGGACTCCATCGTTCGCGGCATGGCATACCACCTCCTTGCGCAGCCTGTCAGTGCGCCTCCATGGTGTCAATGACACCATCGTGCCCGATCGACGGTGGGCCGTACGTGCCCGTGGCACCCCGCCGAACGTCAAGGAACTTCTAGCAATGGACGGTGGGGTCGTGTGCCGGCATTCCGCCTTGTCCCACCGACCCCCGGCCGACCTCACGCCCTCACGCCGCGCAGGCGGCGGCTGCTGAAGACGTACACCAGCACGGCGGCCATGATCGCGCCGTTGAGCATGAACGGCGCGGTGTGCCGCAGCTCGTACAGCCACGTCCCCAGCATGGGCCCGAAGACGTTGCCGATCACCGCCACGCCTCCGACGACGCCGGCGACCGAACCCTGTTCACTTGACATCACAGAGAGTGAGGCTCCCGCGGCGGTGCCGGGCCGCACAAATCCGAGGCCGAGCCCGAGCAACGCCAGCGCAACCACGACCGCACCGTAGCCACTACCAGCCACGAACAGGGCGAATGCCGCAACCATCATCGTCGTGCCGACGCGCATCAGCCAGCGCGGCGATGGCTGGAAACGCTGCACGACCACCAGCTGCGCGAACAACCCCGCCACCGCCAAGGTGACGAACCCGACCCCGGAGTACTGCACCGTTTGTTGCGAGTTGAGTCCCAACGTGTCCTGCAGGAAAAAGGCAAGCGTGATCACCGTGGTGGCGCGCACCGCCTGCAACGACGTGCTCACCAGGAGAAACGGCAGCACGCGCGGGTCGCGAACGCTCAGCTTGCGCGGCCGTTCGACACCCTTGTCGAGCGGCGGACCGTCCTCCGGCAGAAAGTGCCAAATGGTGAGGGCGCTGATGACGGCGAGCCCGGCGGAGAAGTACACCGGAGCCAGCAGACCGATGACCGCGAGCGCCGCACCCAGACCGGGCCCGACGGTCTCGCCCAGGCCCATGGCGGCATTGACCAGGGCCACGCCGGCGGTGCGCGCCATGCGGCTGGTGCGATCCGCCACATAGGCCTGCGAGGCCGGGCCGGTGCCCGACCCCACCAGGGCGAAAATCGATCGCGACGCCACCATGAGCGGATAGACGACGAGCGGCGGCAGCAACTGATGAATGCCGATCTCGATCACCGTTGCCAGCAGCGTCATCGACAGGGCGAAGCCGAGCAGCCCGATCAGGATCACCTTGCGGCGGCCCGTGACATCGCTGCGCCGTCCCCACATGGGGCTGACGAACACCCAGATCGACGCCGAGGTGGCAAAGATGGTCGAGACTTGAAACGGCGACAACCCGATCACCCGCGCCGCCGGTGGCAGAATCGAGAACAGCATCGACTGGCCCATCCCGACGCAGACAAGACAGAAGAACAGCAGGCGGAACGCGCCGGTGTGGGAGACGGTGGCGCGATCGCCGGACGTAAACGCGGCGCTCTCAGTGATGGCGGCACGTTTGTTCCTGAGTTGCGCTTTCAACAGTCCCCCTGGTGTTCCCGCCTGATACACCATCGCGAACCGGATCGGTACTCGATTGACCAAGCCGGCCCGGTCGACTTGCGCCTGGAAACGGGCTACGCGAAGGTATCGACGACAGCCGAAGGGAGATGCCGCCATGTCGAACGCGTATCGAATTTTTGGCAACGAACTGTCACCCTACTCGGTCAAAGTTCGCTCGTACTTCCGCTACAAGCGCATCCCGCATGACTGGCTGATCCGCAACGCCGACACGGAGGCCGAGTTTCAGCAGCACGCCAAGCTGCCGCTGATCCCCCTGGTGGTCACGCCGGAGGGGAAAGGCATCCAGGATTCCACGCCGATCATCGAGCACTTCGAGAGGCTGTACCCCGAGCCGTCGATTCACCCACACGATCCCAGGCCCGCCTTCCTCTCCGCGCTGATCGAGGAATACGGGGACGAGTGGGGCAACAAGCCGATGTTCCACTATCGTTGGTGGTACGAGCCCGATCAGCAGTCAGGGGCCGAGCGGATCGCCCGCAGCATGATGCCGGGTCTGCCCGAGGCCGAGCTGCCGAAGGCTATCGAGATGGTCAAGGGACGCATGCTCCCGCGCCTCAAGTTCGTCGGCTCGTGTGCGGAAACCAAGGACCTGATCGAGGGCTCCTACCGGCGCCAACTGGCAATCCTCAATGCGCATCTGGCGCGGCGGAGGTACCTCTTCGGCGCGCGCCCGGCATTCGCGGATTTCGGACTCTACGCGCAGCTCTATCAGTGTTCCTCCGATCCGACGCCCGGCGGCATCATGCGCGCGAGCGCGCCGAACGTGCTCGCGTGGGTTCAGCGCATGCTCGATCCCGCCAATGACGGCGGATTCGAAACGTGGGAGGCGCTCAAGCCGACGTTGATGGCGCTGCTCAAGGACGAGCTCGGCGCCATCTTTTTCCCGTGGACGATAGCCAACGCGAAAGCGCTGGCCGCCGGACAAAAGGAGTTCTCCATGACGCTGGCCGGCAAGCCGTACACGCAGGAGACCCAGAAGTACCACGCCAAGTCCCTGGCCGCATTGCGTGCCCGCTACGCCGCAGTGGCGGACAAGTCCGCGCTCGACGTCATCTTGAAGGACACCGGGTGCTACGAGGGGTTGCAGGCGGCCGGCTGATTGCGGCTTTCTCACTCCTCGCACTCAATCAAGTTCCACGCGAAACCGCGTGAAGCGACCCAACGGGGGGGGCCCGCCGAAGAGACGCTGGGCGCGGCCTATGCGGCCAGGCGGCGTTTTCTCCGCAGCTCGATCCCCGCGCGCACGAGGGCGGCTTCGAGGTGTCGGAAATCGCATCCGGTAACCCGGCCTCGCTTCCACGCCGCTTTGAGGTCTTCAAGCGCTGTTACGGGGTCCCTCGATTTCGTCAACTCGAGTGCCCGCGCCGCACGCAGCTCGATGTCGATGAGCGGCGGATCGGCCTTGTCCCAGACTCCGCGCAGCTCGCGCAGAAAGATGCTCGTGGTAACTCGGCCGATCCCCTTGAAGGCGAGGAGCCGGGCTTCGAGGTCGGCGCTGCTTTCAGCTTGGGCGTGGATGTTCTCAACCTTGCCACGGTACTCATCGACGAGCTTCCGGCACATTTCGCTGATGTACGTGGACTTGATGTTGTCGTAGCGGGCGTACCCACCTTCGCCCATCACCGGGATGAGCCCTTCCCACCCGGCACGGAGGATGGCTTGCGGGGTCAGCAGCCGGTGCCGTGCGAAGGCTTTGTAGGTGCTCTTGGCGACTCGCTCGCTGATCCGGCCGCCGAACAGCATGGCCGCCAGCAGCCACCTGAACGGCTGGCGGGCAACATCGATGCCGAGTTCTTCCGAGAACAGTCCGCCCTTCTCTTCCAGCAAAGATCGGAGGCGTTCCATATTCACTGCGGCACAAGCATCGGCCATTGGTGGCTACCGTCATCCCGAGCTTCGCGAGGGATCTTCTTCTGCCATAATGAACCGAGCTACCTCGTCCGAGATTCCTCGCTCGCGGATTCCGCTCGGAATGACAACGCTACGGGAACCAGGTCCTGCCAATCAGCCCAGCCTTCGCGGGACAGAACTTTGTGGGATCCACCTGACGAACGCTTTACCGCCCAACCGATCCGGAGTAGTGCAGCCAAGACCTGGCGCGCCTTCGCGCTGGACCACCGACTCATGCAGCGGCAAAGGTGACGCTGATAAAGTCGGACTCTGATTCGCCGTGCTCGATTCGGTCCGCGATGACCCGCAGCGCGAGCGCTTGAACCCGCGCCCTCACCTCATCTTCGGTTTGACCGTAGGCCAAGACGCCGGGAAGCTCGGCGATCTCTGCCAGCCAGCGGCCGTCCTCTTCGCGCTCGGTTTCGATCACGAACTTCATTGGCCCCTCCGAATGTC
>DASVHW010000468.1 GCA_036382395.1 Candidatus Binatia bacterium
CTCCCCGGGCCGGACTCGAACCAGCGACAGATCGGTTAACAGCCGATCGCTCTACCGACTGAGCTACCGGGGACCATGCATCGCCAAACGTCGTCGATGAATACTCGCATCCAGGACGAATCGTGCGATGAGACAGGGTGCCTAGCACAGGGGCTACCAAGCTTCAAGATTGCGATGCGGCAACCGCTGCAGCGATTTCTCGGCACACTTCCTCGTCCGGCTCATGAGGACGAGCCGATTCGAGGGAGCGCCGCGCCGATCGGTCACCAATGGCACCGAGTGCCCACGCCGCATGGGCACGAACCAACGCCGAGGCATCGTGCCGTAAAGCCTGAGCGAGCGGGCCCACCGCGGCCGGGTTGCGCGTGTTTCCCAGGGCAACCGCAATGTTGCGTACGAAGCCATCACGCTTGGCGCGCCGGATCGCACTGTCACGGAAGCGGCGGCGGAACGCATCGCGGTCGAGCCGCAAGAGCTCCGGAAGATAAGGCAGCAGGTCTTCAGACTCCGGCGCGCCGTGACGGCGGACAAATTTGTCGTTCCACGGACAGACCTCCTGGCATACATCGCAACCGAAGATCCAGTTGCCCATGCTGGGACGCAAGCCGGCGGGGATGCTGCCGCGGTGTTCGATGGTCAAGTAGGAAATGCAGAGGCGGGCATCGAGCCGGTAAGCGGGCTCGAGCGCTTGCGTTGGACAGGCATCCAGGCAGCGCGTGCAGGTGCCGCAATGATCCACCTGCGGCGGGTCGGAATCGAATTCGAGGTTGGTGAGGATCTCCCCCAGAAAAAACCACGAGCCTTCCTCCCGGTGCAGGATGTTGGTGTTCTTGCCGAACCAGCCGACACCGCCGCTTGCCGCCCATTCCCGTTCGAGAACCGGGCCCGTATCGACGTACGCGCGAGCCACAACCCCCGCCTTCACTCCGTCAGCGTACGCGGCCAGTTCACTGAGCTTCGTTGCCACAATCGCATGGTAATCGGCACCCCAGGCGTAGGCCGCGATCCGGCCGCGCAGCTGTTGCTGCCAGTCGATCGGCGGTAGGGGAGGGGGCAGATAGCGATAGCCGACCGTGATCAGGCTGCGCGCTTCAGGCAGGACCAGACGCGGGTCGAGACGCTTGGCGATGCCGTTCCCGATGTAGCTCATGCCCGCGGCGTTGCCATCAGCCAGCCACTGTCGGACGAACTCCGCATGCGGGGGCGCTTCGACGCGCGCGAAACCGCAGAGCTGGAAGCCGATGCGGTGCGCCTCGGCGCGAATGCGATCCTTGAGGGAGTCCATCTGCCGCGAGAATAGCAGATGGCATATGGCGTATGGCTTATGGTTCGTTGAAGAACCCCGCCCCGTGCTTCGACAGGCTCAGCATGAGCGGATCCCCGCCCCGATTTCCAATGACTTGTTCCGCTCACCCTTCTGAGATTTCAACTCTGCGCGCGGGGTGCACTGGGCCAATGAACCCCCTCCTTACGGGACTGTCGATTTTCGCCCAGCGGGCACCCCTCGATACGCCGCCAGCCCCTCGATACGCGGCCAAGAGAAGGCCGCAACTCGGGATGATCGGGAAAGAGGGCGGCTACTTGGGCGAGCGGTTCCATATTGATTTCAGAGGGTTTTCCCCGTTCACCCCGAGTAGGCCCCATTTTCTCAGGGGCCGTATCGAGGGGCGGCTCGCGCTTATCGACAGTCCCCCAAGGAGGGGAACCTCGACGAACGGTTCATTGGTAGCTTGTCGAAGGGTGTCTCAGCCTTTTTCAACTGGCTCTTACGGGCGAGTGGCTGCTTGCGACGCCGGAATCGCTGGGCTACGTTCCGCGCCCAGACCGTGATGCCCAGGAGGAACGAATGGCGCCCCCGCTTCGTAATGTGAAACTGCTTGACCTGTCGCGGCAGTTGCCCGGCCCCTTTTGCTCGATGATGTTGGCCGACCTCGGTGTCGACGTGCTGGTGGTGGCGGCACCGAACGACGTCATGGGCATCGGCCTTGCCCTGGCGCAGCGGAATAAGCGCAGCATGACGCTGAACCTGAAGTCGCCGGAGGGCAAGAAGATCTTCGACCGCCTGGCGCAAGATGCGGATATCATTCTGGAAGGGTTTCGCCCCGGCGTGACCGAACGCCTCGGCATCGATTACGCGAAGATGAGCGCGCTCAATCCGCGACTGGTGTACTGCTCGATCTCGGGATACGGACAGGACGGACCCTATCGCGACAAGGTCGGCCATGACATCAATTACCTCGGCTATGCCGGCGTGCTGGGGGTCTCGGGCGCGGCCGGCGGCCCGCCGACCATCATGCCCGTGCAGGTGGCCGACATCGGCGGCGGCGCGTTGATGGCGACGGTGGGCATCCTCGCTGCTTTGCTGGCGCGCCAGCACACCGGCCGCGGCCAGTTCATCGACATCTCGATGATGGACGGCAGCATCTCCTGGAACGTGTTTCACACGCTCATCTACCTGGTCACCGGCCAGCAGCCGGAGCGCGGCCTGAACCGCCTCACCGGCCACAACCCGTGCTACGCCGTCTACGAAACCAAAGACGGCAAGTACGTCACCGTGGGCGCCCTCGAAGAGCACTTCTGGCGCAATCTGTGCGTGGCGCTGGGAGTGGAGGAGTTCATTCCGGACCAGTTTGCGGAGGGGGAACGACGCGAGGAGATGTTTCGCGTCATTCGCCAGAAGTTCAAAAGCAAGACACAGGCCGAATGGCTGAAAGAACTCGAGCCGATCGACATCTGCTTCGGGCCGGTGAACAGCATCGCGGACACCTTTGCCGATCCGCAGGCGCAGGCGCGCCACATGGTGCAGGAGGTCGCCGGGCAGACGCTGGTGGGCTCAGCGCTGAAGCTTTCCGATACGCCGACGGTGCAACTGACGCCGCCGCCGCAATTCGGGCAGCATACGGACGAGGTGTTGGCCAACCTCGGTTACTCCGACGCGGCCATCCAGGCGCTACGGTCACAGCGCGTGGTGTGAGGCCTCGGACCTCACACCACGTTACGGTCTCACTCGGGGTCTGAAATCACGCCTGGGCGCTGGGGCGCTGCTTGAAGGCGTTGTGCCAGCGCGCCACGTTGGCGCACGAGGGATCGATCTGGATCTGCGCGAACTCGGCAAAGTCCAGCGCGGCTAGCAGGGTGCAGTCGGCGATGCTCGGTCGGCTGCCGGCCACGAAGGGTTGAGTGCCGATGCGCCGATCCAATACCTTGAGAAAGGATGCGAGCTGGCCGCGGGCGGTCTCAGCGGTGTCCGCCGACTGCTTGACCCGGCCGGCGAAGAACGGATGGCTGTTCTGGAAGATGACGGCCACCCGCTGCAGGACCCCCAGCTCCGCCATGCGTTCGACTTCCCGCACGCGGGCACGCTCCAAGGGAGAGGTCCCGATCATCGGGGGATTGGGGTGCAGCTCCTCGAAGTACTCTATGATCGCCAACGATTCAGTCAGGTAGCTGCCGTCATCGAGCTCCAGTACCGGCAGGCCACCCAACGGATTCTTTTTCAGAAACTCAGGGGTGCGATTCTCCCCCGCGATGATATTGACCGGCTCGAGCGCAACGGTGATCCCCTTCTCCGCGAGGTAGACACGCAGCTTCTTTGGGTTCGGCGCTGCAACGAAATCATACAGCTTCATTGTCGTTTATCCTCCTTCACCTGGTGGTTGAAGGGACCAGCATACGGGGTCGCGGAGGTGAGTCAACCGCGGAGGTCGGCGGAGCGCCGACTAGGCTGGATGTGCGTTATGAATGTGGGGAATCTCGATCCAGGTCGTGTTCCCTGGCCTGTCTGATAGTAGGGCTACTCTCAAACGCTGGGGAGTCGAAACGGAGGATTCGTCGAAAGACCTGGCGTTGAGAAGAACGCGACCCGGAGCGCCCCCTGCAGGTTACCATGAGGCGATACTATTGCTGCGGGGCGTTTCGCATACGCCGAAGGCGTTAGGGATCAGAGCCCAGGGTTGCCGCGTCAGCGGCTACCCTGGGGACAGAGGACCCAACGATTCTACCCTGAAAGGGTTACGTGGGGGGCGACCTGTGGCGGCTCGCGCCTCATGTTGCCGGTGTCAGATTGCCGGCGACAGAGCGCAACCCCTTTGGGGTAGGGTGCGCTGCTGATTCTCTCCCCAGGGTGGGCGCGCAGCGCGCCGACCCTGGGCTGTGGTGCATAACGCCTTCGGCGTATCGACCGCAGGGTCTAACCACGGAGCCGACTTTCTTCCAGTCGCAAGATGGGTTCTCCGGACCTATAAACTTGACGCACACCCGACAACGCTTGATCGCTCAGCTTGGCGAGGTGGAGCGGAGCCCAAATGCCTTCATCTTCTTTTGCAGCATGACGCGACTGATTCCGAGGGCGCGGGCGGCATGCGAGACGTTACCAGCCTGAGTACGCAGGACATGGGCGATGTATTCGCGCTCGAAGGCGTTGCGGGCCTGCTTGAGTGGGCCGAGCGGCCGCATCCGGCCGCTGTGCGTGGCAGCCGCCAGGACGCGTTCGGAGAAGTACTCCGGCCCGAGGACGCTGGCCTCGCCCGCGAGGGTCAGCGCGCGCTCCAGTTCGTGCTCGAGCTCGCGCACGTTGCCCGGCCACGGGTAGCGCACCAGGCAGTCCATGGCGTCGGGACTCACCCTGGCGGAGGGCTTGCCCCATTTGTGCGTCAGCCGTTGGAGGAAGTGCGCCACCAAGAGCGGGATGTCTTCACGGCGTTCGCGCAGGGGTGGAACGCGGATGGGAAAGGCGTTGAGCCGGTAATACAAATCTTCACGGAAGCGCCCGGCACGCACCTCGTCGGCAAGGTCCTTGTGGGTGGCGGAAATCACGCGGGTGTCCACTTTGCGTACTTCGGTGTCGCCGACCGGGATGAACTCGCCGCGTTCCAAGACCCGCAGCAGCTTGACCTGCATCGGTGGCGGTGTGTCGCCGACCTCGTCCAGAAACATCGTGCCGCCGTCGGCGGCGGCGAAGAGCCCCCGCTTGTCGGTGTTGGCCCCGGTGAACGCCCCTTTGCGGTAGCCGAACAGCTCACTTTCCAATAGGCTCTCGGTGAAGGCGCCGCAGTTGACGGCCACGAAGGGCCTCTCTTTGCGCGGCCCATGAAAGTGGATGGCGCGCGCGATCATCTCTTTGCCCGTTCCCGTCTCGCCCTGCAGCAAGACCGTGATCGGCGAGCTGAGGGCGCTCTCCACCAGGCGGAACACCTTCTCCATGGCGGCGCTGGTACCGACAATGTCGGAAAAGCGGTGCAGTGCCTGCCGTTCGCGGGCGAGCAAGGCAACTTCATCGCGCAGCTTGGCCTCGGACAGCTTGAGCGTCCGGTACAGGCTCGCGTGTTCGATGGCGACAGCGATGCTGCCGGCGAGGGCTTCGAGAAAGGTGAGGTCTGACTGAGTGAACTCGCCCTGGCGCTTGTTGACGCATTCGATCACGCCGATGATGCCGCGTTGTGTGCGTAAGGGGGTGCAGAGAATCGAGCGCGTGTCGCCGCCGGTCTGTTGGTCGACCTCGGCGTAGAACCGGGGATCGCGGTGCACGTCTGGAACCAGGAGCGACTCGCCCGTCTGCACCACGGCGCCGGCCACGCCCTTGTCGGCGGGCATGCGAAGCTGGCGTAGGCGATGCGCGATCGCCTCATTTTCCGGACTGACGAAGGGGAAGAACAATTCGCGGCCGGTCTCATCCAGCAAGATCACCGAGCACCCTTCCGCGCCTAGGAGATCCTTGGTCTCGCCGACCACGAACGGGAGGAGGTCATCGAGATCGATCAGTGCATGCAGCGAGCGGCTCACATCATAGAGCAGCTTGAGCTGTTCCGTCGAGATGTCCGGCATGGTCCTGGGGTCGTCAGCGCTGATGGAGCTGCGCTGCCGTCTCTGCCAGCGCTTGCTCGTAAATGGCCAGATCCGAGGCGCTGAACAGGACAAAGCGCACGAGTCTGATCTGGGGAGTGGCGCGCAGCATGCGGGCAACCGTCATGATGGCGATGCGTGCGGCCTGGGCAATCGGGAAACCGTAGGCCCCGGTGCTGATGGAAGGAAACGCGAGCGTGGTCGCGCCGTTCTCGGCCGCAACTTCAAGGCTGCGGCGATAGGCGCTGGCGAGCCGATCCGGCTCGCCGTGCTTCGCGTCACGATAAATCGGGCCGACGGTGTGCACCACGTACTTCGCCCTGAGCTTGCCGCCGGTAGTGATCTTCGCCTCCCCCGTGGCGCAGCCGCCAAGCTCCCTGCATTCAGCCAGGATGGCTGGGCCGCCGGCACGATGGATGGCGCCGTCCACGCCGCCGCCGCCCAATAAACTCGTGTTGGCCGCGTTGACGATCGCGTCGGTGTCCTGGCCGGTAATGTCACCGCGGACCAACTCGATTCGACTGCCGCCGATGGAAAGCTCCCGCATGATGATCTTCCCCGGAATGCTACCGCTTACCCACGCAGCCTCGACTTCCGTGCCGCTGCGATAGTCGCTTACCGACAGGATAAGCGCAAATGCCACCGACGCAAGAAGAGGCGAGGCCGGCCCGTCTTCAGCGACGGCTGGCGGCTAGTCCTACGGCTAAGAGCATGATCGCCGCACCCAGCATGCTCTGGCGGCTGAGATGTTCGCCGAGCCAGAAGGCCTCGGCCGCGGCGGCGGTGACGACACTAATCGTTGCCGCCAGGCTGCCTTGTATTGCCGGCGCAAAGCCGAGGCCCTGGTGCAGGAGCACCTGTCCGCCGACGGAGGTCACGACCACGCCGGTAAGCGCCAGCAGCAGACCGGGAGACAACGTGGGTGCTCCGAGGAGCAGCGACGGCGCGGTGAGCGCCGCGCCTACCGCCATGAAGTAGGTGGTGATCAGCAAGGCACTTTCGGTGATACGCAGCTGGCGGGCTGTGGCCACGGCACCGCCCGCAAATACGGCCGCCGCCAATGCGCTCAGACCGCCCCAGGTCGCCGACGGGCTGAGCGCAGCGGCGGGGTTGATGATGATGACTACACCAATCATGCTCAAGGCTATCGCCAGCGCGACGTGCCCATCGAACCGTTCGCCCATCAGAGTCGTGGCGAAGAGCGCGGTGAACACGGGGTAGGTGCAGTTGAGCAAGGTGGCCAGGCCGGCTCCGGCCCCGCGGATGCCATGGTAGTAGAGGATGATTGCTCCGGCGCCCAGCAAGCCGCGCTGCAGAATGCGGTACAGGTTGCCGGGCTGCGGTCGCAGAGCGCGGCCGCGCCCGAAGGCGAGGAGGACGAGTAGGGAGCCCGTGAAGCGGACGAAGGCGATCTGGAACGGTGGCATCTCGTACGCCGCCACGCGCACGAACACAGCCATGAGGCCGAACAGAATCGAGGCGAGGAATATGACGCCGAGACCGTTCAGCAGCACCGCGCGCCGCTCCAGTGGGAGTTCGATGGTTGTCATGCCCGTCTTCCGGCAAGCACGAATGACGGAGCGGCGCCCGCGAGTCAACGCGGCGGGTTTCGACGAGCGTGCGGAGTGGTGCGCCAGTCAGCCAGTGAGCCAGTAGGGAGATCACTGGTTCACCGGCTCAGCTTTCTCAGTTGGCGATGGGCAGTTCGTGCGTGACGTCGAAGCGGTCGCCGCAAATCATGCCGATGCGGCGATACTCCGGTTCCGTGCGCTCGGTAATCAGATTGAGTCGCTTCAAGTTCGGCATGACGGTGTGCATGAAGATCTCACTGTTCAGTGCCGGCCACCTCAGCCACCTCGCGCATGCCGATGCCGGCGAATCCCCGACGTGCGAACAGATCTTCCGCTGCGTCCAAGATCTTGTCGCGCGAAGCGATTTCTACAGCCGCTGCTTGCACCATGGACCGGCCGTTCGAAGGTCAATAAAAAAGATGACATTTATCATCTTCGCCTAACTCTCGGTTCGCTCAAGTCCTGGGATATGGCTTATGGCACATCGCTTAGGGATTTCTGACCATAGGCAATAAGCCATATGCGATAGGCGCGAGGCGCGCCTCGCCAGTTGTCCCCCTTTGCCTGAGGGCCTCGATTTTGTATCGTCGGTTCATGAGTTTGCAGGAAGATATCGTCGATTTGTGTAGGGCTGCCCGCCAAGCCGCGCGGCTTGTGGCGGCAGCCTCGGCGGACACGAAGAACCGCTGCCTGCGCGGCGCCGCGGAGCAGTTGCGCGCCAATCGGTCTCGCTTGCTGGAGGCAAACCGCGAGGATGTCTGGCGCGGCCGCGAAGCGGGGCTTTCGGCGGCGTTGCTGGACCGGCTAACGCTGACGGAGGCGCGCATCGACGCCATGGCGAAGGGGGTGGAAGAGGTTGCCCAGCTTCCCGATCCGGTGGGTGAGACCATGGCGCAGTGGCGCCGGCCGAACGGTTTGGAGATCGGGCAGGTGCGGATTCCGCTCGGGGTGGTCGGCGTGATCTACGAGTCGCGGCCGAACGTCACAGCCGACGCCGCTGCCCTCTGCCTGAAGGCCGGCAATGCGGTGGTGCTCAAGGGCGGGTCGGAAGCGCTGGCGACGAACAGCGCGATCGCCGCGGTGCTGGCGGAGGCGGCAGCGGCGGCGGAGCTGCCGGCCACGGCGGTCCAGCTCATCGCCACGGCGGAGCGTGAAGCAGTGCAGGTCCTCCTGAAGCAGAGTCAGTATATCGACGTGATCATTCCACGCGGCGGCGAAAGCCTGATCCGCGCCATCACGGCATCCTCCAGCATCCCGGTCATTCAGCACTACGCCGGTGTGTGTCACACCTACGTCGACGAGCACGCCGATCTCGCCATGGCGGAGCGTATCTGCCTCAATGCCAAGGTGCAGCGTCCGGGCGTCTGCAACGCCATGGAGAATATGCTGGTGCATGCGGCGGTGGCGCCGCAATTCCTGCCGCCCATGATCCGTTCTTTTGAGCAGGCGGGCGTGGAAATCCGTGGTTGCGAGCGCACGCGGCAGATCGTGCCAGGAGTGCGGCCGGCCACCGAGGAAGATTGGCGCACCGAGTACCTCGATCTGATCCTGGCCGTGAAGGTCGTCGACTCGCTCGCCGAGGCCATCGATTTCATCAATACCTACGGCACCGGCCATTCCGACGCCATCGTCACCGAGCACTTACGGCAAGCGCGCCAGTTCCTCGCCCAGGTCGATTCCGCCGCCGTGTACGTCAACGCCTCCACGCGCTTCACCGACGGTTACGAATTCGGTTTTGGGGCGGAGGTGGGGATTTCCACCAATCGCCTGCACGCGCGCGGGCCGATGGGCCTGCGCGAGCTGACGACTTACAAGTACGTGGTGTACGGCAGCGGGCAAATCCGTACCTGAGTTGCCTGCTGGAATGCCGGGAACGGGGCTTACCACAGCCGCAAGCGAAGACCGAAGCGTCGCAGCACCGTACTAGGTTCGACGACCGGCTCAAGCCGCGGTCCGGCCCACATACAGGCCCCCGCCAGCCCCAGCCCCGCAACCACATCGACCACGTAGTGGTAGTGGAGGTAGACCGTGGAGAAGATGATCGCGGCGACGACGGGTGCGAGGCCGACGAAGGCTGCCGTCGAGGTGCGCCAGGCGAAGGCGAGGCAGACAACGGCAATTGCCGTGTGCCCGCTGGGAAACGCGTCAGCACGAGTGCGCTCTGCCGCTTCGATGAACAGCCGCACGCCACGGCTGACGGCGCCGCCGCCAATCAGCCATGCCTCGCTGTGCGCTGGTACCCGTGGGCCGAGCGTGGGAAACATGAAGTAGCCGACATACGAGGCGTAGAACGTCAGCGCGACCGTAAACACCAGCTGCCGAAAGTCATCTTTCGTTTCCCGGCGGTAGAGGAGAACAGCGAGCACCACCGGGGTCAGGTAATAACTGACGTACGCAAGGTAGCTGAGGTCGGTCAGCCAAGCCGGGCGCCCGAGCACGCCGCGCCACAGTGCCGCCAAGTCGCCGAACAGCCGCGCGTCAAGCCGGGCGAATTCCGCGTCCCACCGGGCCGGGCTGCTGCAATCGATGAGCGGCCCCAAGGTGTTGAACAACACGGGAAGGATCAGCGCCGGAGAAAAAGCGTGCACCATCCCCCAGATCGGCCGCCGCCCGGACATGACTATGGCGAGGAGGATGAAGAGCGACAAGCTGGCAAAGGTGCCGAGCAGCCAGACGGCGTCTGCGCCGAGCTGTCTTCGGAAGAAGGCCACGATGACGGCTAGAAGAAAGATCACCGTCAGGCTCAACGCGTCAGCCGCAGTGATGCGGTCACTGCCGTTGCTCAGTGTCGGCTCGACCGTGTTTCTCATGGCCCGAGGATATAGCGGAAGACGGAGGGCCGAGGCCAGCAGCGTAGAGGGCAAAACGCGCCTTTTCAGGCGCACTGGCTTACTCGGCCCTGGGCGGTGATTATCCCAGCACGCGCCTGCCCAGAGTCCCGGCAATCCGTCGCGTCAGGCTTCGCGGCACCACACCGGTAAACGTCACCAGGGCGCGGTTGGCGAGACCCGGCACGCAGACGACCTCGTCGCGCTTCAGGCCGGCAAGCGAAGCCTCCACCACGGCTTCGGGGCTCATCCACACGAACGAGGGAATCTGTGACACATCGATGCCTGCCCGTTTCTGAAAAGCCGTGCGCGTGAAGCCGGGACAGAGCGCTTGCACGCGCACCCCGGTGCCACGGAGCTCCTCGTGCAGCGCTTCGGTGAACGAGTTCACGAAGGCCTTGGTGGCGCCGTAGGTGGCCGTGTATGGTCCGGGCTGGAATGCGGCCATCGAGGACACGTTGATAATGGCGCCGTGGCCGCGCGTGATCATGCGCGGAAGGGCGGCGCGCGTCAGCCGCACCAGCGCCACCACATTGAGCCGGATCTCCTCTTCCTCTTTGGCGGGATCGAGCCGCGCAAAGGCACCCGTGGTGCCGAACCCGGCGTTATTGACCAGCAGGTCGAGCCCCCGCTCCTCGGCAAGGCGCTTGGCGACGCGCTGCAGGTCACCCGCATCCGTCAGGTCGGCGGCGATGACTTCGACGGCGATCGCGCCTTCTTTCCGCAGCTGCTTCGCTTCTGTCTCGAGACGCGCGCGGTTCCGCGCCACGATGATCACATCGTAGCCATCGCGGGCCAGCTGCGCGGCGAAGGCGGCACCGATTCCGGATGATGCGCCCGTTACCACGGCGCGGAGGCTATGAGGATGCATCGGACAAGCTCTCTGGATTCATCGAAGTGGTATGTTGTCTTGAAGCAGGCGTTCTGTCTACTAGGGTCTCATGCTTTTCCTCAGGAGTCTGATCTTTACCGTCCTTGTGCCAGGCACCGTCACCGTCGCTGTGCCCTACGTGTTGCAGCACAGTGAGCTGGCGTTTCGGCTCGGCGTACCGGGCACTCTGCGGCCGTTAGGCGTGCTCCCCGTCGCTCTCGGTGTCGCGGTCTATCTCTGGTGCGCATGGAATTTCGGGGTAGCAGGCAAGGGGACGCCCGCGCCCTATGATCCACCGCGTGTGCTGGTGACCCGGGGGCTTTATCGATGGGCGCGCAACCCGATTTATGTGGGTATCGTGCTCATCCTCCTCGGGGAAGGGCTGATCTTCGATGCAGGTGTACTCTTGCTCTACGGTGCGCTGCTCTTCTTGCTCTTCCACTTGCGAGTCGTTTTGTATGAGGAGCCGCATCTGCAGGCGAAGTTCGGCGCGAGCTACGGCGACTACTGCCAGACCGTGCCCCGTTGGGTTCCGAGCCCCAGATCTCGCCATCGTTGAGCGCGGGTCTTTCGGGGTGCGCCTATTCGGCAGCGCCGAGAAGGCGCAGTTTGTTCTTGGCGGCCTTGCCGACCTTGGTGCGACCCCACTTGCTGGCGAGGTGTTCCAGCAGATCGCGGGCAACTGCCCGCTCGTGGCCTTGGCCCTCGGCGAAGCTGAAGGCTACGTAGAACAGCTCGTCGGGGCCGAGCAGGCGTTCCTTGCGCAGCCGTTCCGCCAGTGAAAAGGTCGAGCCCCCCAGCTCGCGGAACAGATCGAGGGCCGGGTCGTGCTTGCGCGGCGTTCCCGAGATCGTATGCGGATGGGACTTGAGTTCGGCGAGAGCGAGCGCGTAGGCACTTTCGGCGTCGAAAGCCGGGGTGTCCTTGAGTAGTGCCAGCCACTTCGCCGTGCCCGGGAAGTCTTTGTTTTTGCGGAGGTGCTCGGCGCGAGAGCGCACGCGCTGAGCCAGGAACTCGGGAGCCATCCCGTTCAGGAAATGGAAATAGGCCGTGTACAGGCGGTCGTCACCCTTCTCCAGGGCGTCTTGCAGCTTCTTCCAAAGCTCATCGAGAGCAGTCTTCTTCCAATCGCGTTCGTGCACCAAGAGGATATCCGCCAGCGCCCAAGCTTTGCGCTCGTCGTCGCAGGCCAGGAACTCCTTCATCAGCGTGGCGCGGGCGGCGGGCATCTTCTTGAGTGAGGCCGTGGCCTCGTCGCGCCGCGCGAAGCTGTCATCGGTCAAGTACCCGATGAGGGTCTTGAGCACCGCTCCGGAATCGAAGCCGGCGAGCTTGTGCACGGCAAAACGCTTGACCAACGGTTGCGGACTTTCGGCCAGGCGGTTCAAATGCGGTAGGTAGCCGCGGTCGAGGGTCTGGCCTTCGAGGAGATGGATGGTGGGCCGTAGAATTCCCGCCTCGTCATCCTCATCGAGCAGCGGTACCAGGGCATCGATCTCGGCCGTGGCCAGCTTCTGGCCGCGCAGGCACTGCTGCAAGGCTCCGAGAGCATGCGTGCGGACGGCCTGGGGCTGCTGCTTATCGAGCAGGGTGAACAAACGGCGCCGCGCGTGTGGTTCACCCAGTGCTCCGAACAGTTTGGCGGCGGCAATGAGCGCGCTGCGCGGAGCTTT